>NZ_JBFNXI010000035.1:0-36009 GCF_040812445.1 Lentibacillus sp. L22
TCCCACCTTCTTAATGTAGTGGGATGAACACCAAGTATGTTGGATGCTTCATCGATGGTATACATGTTAGCGATCCTCCTCATTTTATTTCTACTTACAAGGTTCGACATAAAATGCGAGAATCCTGCTAAAAAGTAATTAATTTTAAATAATTTAGATTAAACTGTTTTGGAACCCCTCTTATTTTTGAACAAACATCGGACAATCAACTGGATGATCAATACACTTTTTCAACTCATCATCCAACTTCATGATGGTTACGGAACAGCCACCCATTTCCAATGAAGTGATATAATCACCAACATAAGAGCGATAAATTGTTATACCCAATTCATCAAGGAGTTGCTGAACGCGACGATAAACGATATACAATTCCATTCTCGGTGTAGATCCTAACCCGTTAACAAGTACTGCAACTTCATCGTCTTTGGTTAAATCGACATCTGCTAAAATATCATGTACCAACCGTTCTGCAACACGATCGGCTGATTCCAATTTACCTTTTTCGATGCCTGGTTCACCATGATGCCCTAAACCAATTTCCATCTCATCGTCCGCGATGTCAAAGCTTGGTTCGCCAGTTTGCGGCAGTGAACAAGGGTTCAAACCTACGCCCATTGAACGTGTATTTTCATTTGCCTTCTTTGCTGTCCGAACAACATCTTCTAAATGATAACCAAAATCAGCTGCAGCACCCGCAGCTTTATAAACGAAGAATTCACCAGCAATTCCGCGACGTTTTTCCTTTTCTTCTTTTGGGGCCGAGGCAACATCATCAGTCGTCAAAGCCATACCGACCTCAATATCTTCTTCCAAATCAGCTGATTCCGCTGCCATGCCAAAATTCATCACATCACCAGCATAATTTCCATAAAGATAAACAACCCCTGCTCCTTTATCAATTGCCTTGGTAACTTCCAAGATAGGATCCGGGGAAGGGGAGGCAAAGATATTACCCACTGCAACACCGTCTGCCATGCCATTGCCAACATATCCCATAAACGCTGGTTCGTGACCGGATCCACCGCCAATGAGGATACCAACCTTCCCATCCCTCGTTTTTTTATTAATAACCAATGATCGTTTATTTGTCGGTAATTGATTGATATAATCAGAATGCGCCATTACATATCCTTCAACCATTTCTTCTACAACATCTACAGGATTGTTTATTAACTTTTTCATCTCGCTCCACTCCCTTTACTTCTGTTTCTTTTCCTACTCTATTGAAAAATAACAAACCTCAAACACAAGCCAGTCCCCCTGCATCCAAGCCACGGGACTGTTTGATCGTCTTTCAAACTTATTTTGTCTTAATCTGCAACAACCGCTTCACTCTTACCGATATCATCTAGGGTTTTTGCGTTATTTGGTAATTTAACCCAAATCATCATAATCGTGCTTGCAAAATACAGGCCGCTTAAAATCCAGGTTACACCGACCGCACCGACAAGCCCATAAAACACTGTCACTATGGCCGGGCCAACAAAGACACATAGACCGGCGCCCAAGTTCAGAATTGACATGGCTGCACCTTTTTCTTCTTTAACAAGGGAAGGAACCAGCGCGGAAATCGGCACATAACCCGCCAGGCAAGCACCCCATAAAATACCCACTATAGTCATGACAGTCAGGTTACCGCCGATGATTTGTGGTGTATAGTAGAGCAATAGCGTAAACACACCACAACCAACACCGCCAATCCACATAATCGTATTACGCCAACCTAACTTATCACCAACGACACCGAAAATTAGGTTAAAAGCAATATTAGAGAGGAAGATTGCACTCCAGATACCTAACCACGTTGTCGTTGGTATACCGTATGCTGCCAGGTATGTCGGTAAAAATACCGGAAAGGCATATTGGGCAGCCTGGTTGATAACACGAACAATACCAGCAACGCCTACTTTTGGTTCCCTTATGACAATCGTTATACCACGTGCCAGCTCCTTGACCTGATCAATACCTTTGGACGTGGATACTCTTTCCAGCTTGTCACGATTAAACACCAAAGCAAACAGCGCACCGAGCAATACCCAAAAAATTGATGACCATAATGTATTAATATACCCAAGATGTTCGACTGCCCATTTAGAAAAGCCAGCTCCAAGGACATTCATCCCTCCTGAGAAAACGAACCAGAACCAGCCAACAGCTTTACCAAGCCGTTTTTGTGGCGTCCTATAGGTAATCCAGACCAAAAAACCATAAGCAAACAGTGGATAACCAATTCCACGCATCATATACGTCGGAAGCATTATTATATAATCTAAATTGCTAACCCCGAAACCGACAAATGCTGAATGGCCAACAATATAGGCAATCAAGCCCCAAAGCATGACTTTTCTAGCCCCGAACATGTCAATCAATACACCGGAAAACCAGGAAGCAACCGCAATCATTATCCCATATCCGGTAACCAATGCGGAAACATGTGTCACTGATAGGCCCTGATCGACCAGATAAGGCGAAATAAAAGCTAATTCAAGCCCATCCCCCATCATGAAAATTAGAACACCTAAAAAACCCCACGAGATTTTACTGGTAATCCCAATCCTATCCAGAAAATTTTCACTATTCAGCACGTAGTTCCACCTACCTTATAAGTAAATTGTCCGGAAGAGAAAGCACATTTCCCTTCCGTACTTCTATATCATTATGGCTGTAAAACAATTTTTAAAGAGTTTTCACCCTTCTTCATTAAATCGAAACCCTCTTCAAATTGCTCGAGAGGAAGCTTGTGTGTCACAACACCTTCTGTCGGAAAGTCCCCGTTCTTGATGCCCTCAATAACGAGCGGATAGCAGTACGGCCCCAAGTGTGATCCTAAAAGATCCAACTCTTTCCGATCGCTGATAATACTCCAGTCTACTGTTACCGGCTCACCAAACACACTAAATTCTACAAAACGGCCCAATTTACGAATCATTTGCAAGCCTTGTTCAACCGATTTCGGATGCCCAGTAGCTTCGATATAAACATCGCAACCATAGCCGTCGGTCATTTCCTTGATTTCTTTTTCCACGTCCACTTTACTAGGATTTAAAACAAGATCCGCTCCGAATTTCTTTGCCAGTTCCAAGCGATCCTCTTTCAAATCCAATACAATCAACTTCTTAGGGCCGGATTTCTTCAAGGCTCCTACCATTCCCAAGCCAAGCGTTCCTGCACCGGATAAAACAACAACATCACCAAGTTGGACGTTAGCTCTTTGTACTGCATGTAGACTGCAAGCGTATGGTTCTATTAAAATAGCTTTTTCTAGTGGTAAATCTTCTGGAACTTTATAATTGATTGCTTCCTTGGTGAATTTCATATATTCTGCCATGCCACCGTTTACATTGTTTTGAAAACCGTACAAATCATGTTTTTCGCACATCCAATATTGCCCTCGATTACAAAAACGGCAATCCCAGCAAGGTACAATTTGTTCGGAAATGACCCGGTCACCAATTTCAAAATCTGTAATTGCATCCCCTTTTTGTACAATTCTCCCAATGAATTCATGACCTGGAATCATTGGCGCTTTTATATATGGTGGTTGTTTTTCATCCCCCCAGAAGCTAGGTGCCCCACCATATGCTTTAATATCTCCTGCACAAATTCCGCACGCTTCTACCTTTATAATAATCTCTTGATCGTTTTCCAGTTTTGGAGTTTTCACTTCCTCAAACCTATAATCCTCTGGAGCGTAGGCCACTACAGCATTCATCGTTTCCGGAATCTCCCGAGATACCACCTGTTTTTCTTCTACTGTTTGACTCATCCTCATTCTCCCCTTCTATGGTTTGTAAGAATAACCTAAGTTCCATACCCTGAATGCAGATATTTTATTTGAAGGCGATGACATAACTGATGAAGGATTATAGTTTCAATGATTATGTAATCGCTATCAAATTATAGTTTAATTTTATCATTTGCTTTCAATTTGTCAATAATATTTTTAAACGTTTTCATATGTTTTTATAAATGACCTATAGATTGGGGAGACATTTAAAAAATGCAGAGAGATATATTGATAAATGTTGATAAATGGCATACTATTATCATTAGTAAAAGAAAATTAAGGGTGAAGATCATGAAGATGTTTGCAAGTGAACGACGAGATAAAATCATACAATTGCTGCACAACCAAAAACGTGCCACTGTCAAGGAATTAGCGGGGGAAATCGGTGTATCGGAAGCCACATTAAGAACTGATCTCAACAAAATGGAGGCGGACGGGCTATTAACCAGAACACATGGCGGTGCAGTATTAAATACAGATAACGATAATGAGACTAGCTTTAGTGTTCGAGAAAAGAAAAATAAAAAAGAAAAAATGCAAATTGCCAAAAAAGCATTTGAATTGATTGAAGAAAAACAATGCATCCTGCTTGACGCAAGTTCCACCGCATTGGAAATGGCACGCTATATCAAAACACAGCCTATCCGGCTAACCGTTGTGACAACAGGACTCCAGTGTGCCATGGAGCTTAATCACAATCCTGATATTACCGTTATTCAGATTGGTGGTTTGGTTACAAAGGGATCATCTTCCATTGAAGGTACCCTTGGGTTAAGTATACTTGATTACATAAATATTGATCTGATGTTCACCTCGGCTAACGGTTTTTCGGTCGACAATGGGTTGACTGATTTCAATTTGTATGAAGTTCAATTGAAAAAAGCAATTGTGTTAAAAGCGGAAAAAGTAATAGCATTAATTGATTCCTCGAAAATTGAAAAGAATTCGAGTGCTGTTTTTGCCAGCTTGGATCAAATTGATAAAATTATTACCGACAGGCCTGTTGGTAGTGATATAGCTGAACAGATTGAGAGCAATGATATTGAAATATTAATTGGGAAATGAAAGTGTTTGCTATGATTGAATATCGAAACCAGCAAAATTTTGTTTTTTGTTTTCATTTATTGTTGTTTGTCTTTGACGGTACAGAATTATGTGTAATGCCACACATCACAAACTTACTGCAACTTAGCCTTACGTGTGATGTTAGTATGTCGTATATGGAAGCTATTAAGGAAACTACTTAAGTAGCGCTCGAATGTCTAAAGTGGGAAGGAACATTAAAAATGGGAAAGCGGATTCAATTATTACTAGAACAAATCCCCCGATGACGGATCGCTTGAAGATAGCAATAATATTATGCTTTGTTAAGGATGGGGGATTCCAAGATGGAAGTAAGTGAGAAATACGTGTGTTATAAATCGGTTTTCGAAAAGCTAACCATCAAATCCAAATCTTTTTACGACTCCTCTTTAAATTTCCGTTCGCTCCCCAAGGATAGAAATGTGGTAAATCTGAGCTTACTTTCATTCCAAACTCTGGTTTCCGTTTTTCTAAGAATGAAGTAACACCCTTTTGCATCCGCGTTTTTTCCTGTAAAGTGAAGATACTTAGATTCAACCTCATGGGATTCCATTGGGGGTCATCCATTGGAAGTGTATTGTATTTTTTGCACCAATTTCCACTGCTGGTCCATTGACGGCTGCGATAATTGGCTTATTCAAATCATATATTCGCAACGATAAAATGCCACCGTCATCACGGAAATCCTCAATATCCAAAAGTATCTCCACCTTTGCCCAAATCAGTCCTAGCACTAAATGCTCTCCCTTCTCCAGTAACTATAATTACCCTTACATTGTCATCATCCCATTCGCAATATCTACCTTAATGGTTTGATACATTTTTATCCCCCTTGAATTTGTTTTGAACTATTTTTATGCGGACCACGTAAAGTCGTTTTCAATACCTTTCCTGAAGCATTTCTCGGTAACGTATCAATGAATTCTACTTCCTTAGGTTTTTTATAAGAAGCTAGACTTTTTTTGCAATACGCAATAACTTCTTGTTCTGTTAACTTTTTTTCTGGTTTCATTACAATATACGCTTTGACTCTTTCCCCCCAATGGATATCAGGTACACCGATGACAGCACACTCTAAAATATCTGGATGTGTATAAAGAACCTCTTCAATCTCGGCAGAATAAATATTCTCTCCACCACTGATAATCATATCCTTTTTGCGATCAACGACATAAATAAACCCCTCTTCATCCATTCGAACTAAATCGCCACTGTGAAACCATCCACCTCTAAAAGCCTCTCTTGTCGCTTCTGGATTGTTATAATATTCCTTCATCACTGTTGGTCCACGGTAGACAATCTCACCAATTTCACCTATTGGAACATCATTCATTTCTTCATCAACGATGCGAACTTCAACGTTTGGAATTGGTTTGCCTACTGAATCAGTCTTTCTATATGAATCATTACCATTTAATGAAGTTGTTGATGGACTCATTTCCGTTTGACCAAATGCCTCACTATAACTAGCATTCTCAAATACTTTTATAATTCGCTTCTTTAATTCCAAAGGAGTAATGGCACCACCAGTTGAGCATTCCCGCATAGATGTTAAATCAAACTCCCTTACGTTAGGCACACGTAGCAAGAAATTCCACATGGCCGGCACTAAAAACATGGTATTGATTTTTTCCTTTTCAATGATTGTTAGGATGTTTTCGGGTTGAAAATCTCGGTGAATAACAGATGTCCCCACAATCATGCAACCACGTATTAAATAGCCCATTGCAGCAGCATGAAACATCGGTGGAACAATTAACTGTTTGCTGTACATCGGCGTTCCAATTTCCCATAATAAAATTAACTTACCAAGAATTAAATTTTTATGAGTTAATACAGCTCCTTTAGGGCGGCCTGTAGTTCCTGAGGTATACACAATCATCCCTGGGTCATCGTCCTTTAGTTGCGCACAAGGGAAAAATTCATGTTCTGTTTCAAATATTGTGTGGTAATCCATAAATTCAGAGGATTGGTTTGAATCCCCAACCGTCACAATGATTTCAACATTTGGAATACCGCTACGTATGGAAGCAATCTTTTCTGCATATTCATTAATCAATAACTAACAGCTTCGTATCCGAATTATTAATGATGTACTTAAATTCTTCCTCTGCTAAGCGAAAATTAATTGGTACACCAACCCCACCCGATAAAGCGATTCCAAAAAACACTTCCACAAAGGCAAGGCTGTTTTTCATAATAAATCCTACTTTGTCATTATGTTTAATTCCTTTTGATTGAAGCCAGCCAGCTATCTGTGAAGCCTGGTAGTCCATTTTTCTATATGTCACTCTTTGATTTTCATAAATAAAAGCCTCCCGGTCCGGTTCCCTATGTGTCGCTCTTTTTAATTGCTCCCCAATCAACAACTGTCTAGATAATGGTAATGAGGACGTGGTCAATCTAATTCACACCTTTCAGAAGGTTAGGTTACCTGATTTATAAACTACCTGATGTCAAAATCAGCTACAATACTACTTCACGTTCCATTTTTCTATCATTGCACCTTCAACTTTGCTCCATCCAGCTACGGGTACAATACGTTTTTAATACTTTGGTCACAAGTCTAACCCTAGTCATCCTAGTAAATGTTTACTCAAACGTTAATTTACGTTTATCAACAATTGCTTGAACCCCATTTTGATACCACACACCATCGACTCGTTTATTTTGTTTATCACCTGAATGATTTTTTTCATATCCACCCTCTCGTCTAAATAGACGTATTTTATATGGTTTTCACATTCTATAACCTTGGGTTTTTGCCTCTTCCACCAATTGCCTACGTAGAATTTTTCCAACCGTTGTTTTTGGCAATTCACCACGAAATTCAATGATCTTCGGAACCTTATATTTCGCCAATCGCTCTGCGCACCAATTTGTGATATCTTCTTCTGTCATTGGTTCCTTTTCTACAATGGCTACTTTAACTGTTTCGCCACGATATGGATCTGGAACGCCAAAAACACATGCTTCTTGTACGGCAGGGTGTTCATAAATGACATTTTCTATTTCTGCTGGATAAATATTGTAACCACCGGCAATAATCATGTCTTTTTTTCGGCCAACAATAAAGTAATATCCATCTTCATCCTTTACCGCGATGTCACCTGTGTAAAGCCAACCATTCCTTTTTGCATTTTCTGTTTCTTCGGGATTATTCCAATACCCTTTCATCACTTGGGGGCCTTTTACGATTAATTCTCCAGATTCTCCGATTGGCATTTCCGTTTTACCAGTTTCCACATCAACAATTTTCGCCTTTGTATTTGGAATTGGTACGCCTACACTACCAACCTTTTTCTTCCCTTTTGTGGGATTACGATGTGTCGATGTAGTTGCCTCGGAAAGTCCATATCCTTCCGTAAATAATGCATCTGTCGCTTGATCAAATTGTTTGATCACTTCATTTGGCATCGGTGCTGACCCACATACACAAAGCTTAAAGCATCTTAGATCGTCCTGTTGCAATGTTTCATCGTTTAACAGGGCAATATACATGGTGGGCGATCCTAAAAATAGGGTCGGCTGATGTTTCCTGATTATTTCAATGGCTGTATGTGCCTTAAAACGTTCCACTGCAATATACGTACCACCGATGGTAAGGCATAAAAACATATTTGTCATACCCATGGCGTGATACATGGGGGCGGTGCCTAATAATTTATGATGGGACTGACTATAGATTTCTTCTATATGATGGTAGGTTTGATGAATGTTTGAAACAATATTCGAATGTGTCAGCATCGCTCCCTTTGGCAGACCCGTTGTTCCACCGGTGTATTGGAATACTGCAACATCTTCCTTTAAATCAATATCTATATCTGGTAGATCTTTTATTTTCCTTCGAATTAGGTGATCAAGCGAATCCCCTGATGAAGCGTCTACATAAATTGCCTCTAAATATTGCAATCCATCAATCTTTTTTAATTTTTCTTTTTCTTTTTCGTATCCAACAAACCATGCTGCCTCGGAATCTTTTAAAATATGTTCTAATTCTTGTGGTTGGTACATGGGGTTGACCTGAACAATTGTCCCTCCCAACCGATGCACCGCAAAAAAGGTAGTAATATATTCCAAACTATTTGGTAGCATTAAGGCAAGACGATCTCCTTTTTGAAAATCCTTATGATATAAAGCAGCTGCCAAATACTCACTCGCATCTTTTAATTCCGAAAAAGTCACTTGCTTTTCGCCATCAATAACCGCCGTATGTGAAGCATGTTTCCGCGTGCTTTTTTCAAACACATCAAAGATAGATTGTTCGGGCAGTTCAACTATGCATTCATCTTTCATTGTTACCGGTTCATCATATTGACCCATCTTGTCCCCTCTTTCTACCAAGTTTATAAAATTCTAAGCGAGCTCTTTTCCAACAACTGATACAAAAGATACGCATTGCCATGGTGTTCCACCTAAATTATGTGTCAGTCCGATCTTGGGATGATCCAGTTGACGTTTTCCAGCCTTTCCTTGGAATTGTAAATACATCTCATACAACATTCGGAGTCCACTTGCACCAATTGGATGACCAAATGACTTCAATCCACCATCTGGATTGACGGGAAGCCTGCCAGTTAAATCGAAATCTCCGTTTAGGACATCGCGCCACGCCGCCCCACGTTCACTAAATCCAAGATCTTCATAAATAACAAGTTCTGTTGGTGTAAAACAATCATGCACCTCAGCCATATCAATTTCCTCGTGAGGATTGAGGATCCCCGCCTCTTTATATGCTGCAGTAGATGCTGCAATATTTTCCTGAATCGAGGTAAAATCAAAATCCTGTGTCATTCTTCCATCTCCAGGTCCCGCTGCAATCGATAATGCTTTTACATACATGGGATCGTTACGATATTTAGGTGCATCCTCTGTACGAACAATAATTGCGGCTGCTGCTCCGTCCGCCACCCCGGAACAATCCATTATCCCTAATGGAGAAGCAACCATTGGCGAGTTCTCAATTTGTTCCATTAGTACCTCTTTACGGTACTGTGCCTTTGGATTCAAGGAACCATTTTTATGATTTTTCCAGGCAATTCTTGAGAGTACTCGTTTCCCTTCTTTTGGGTCCAACCCATATTTATTAAAATACGCCGGTGCTAAAAAGGAAAAACTTGCGGGTGCAGTAATATTCGGTGCCGTTCCATCAGATGGTGGGGTTGGACGAGTTAATCCACTAAACCCGGAGTCCTTCAATTTCTCTACGCCAATCGCAAGTACTACATCAAATACACCTGAAGCAACAGCGTAACATGCATTTCGAAATGCTTCCGAACCCGTTGCACACAAGTTTTCTACCCTTGTTACAGGGACATAGTTTGTTTTTAATGGTCCAGCTAACGTGAACCCGGCATAACCGGAATTCATCGTTCCAAGCCATGCTGCATCAATATCTGTAGGTTCGATTCCAGCATCTTCAAAAGCATCATAAGCTGCTTCCACTAACAAATCATCTGTACTCTTATCCCAATGTTCCGCGAAACGGGTGCAACCCATGCCTACAACCGCTACCCGATCACGAATTCCTTTCCCCATCGTTATCCACCCCTTTCATCGCTTAGGTCTTGCTTTCCAGAAATAATTATGAATGCCACCTTGTTCATACAAACGACGGAAGGTCAGCTCGACCTCCATCCCTATTTCAATTTCATCTGGTTCACAATCGGTTAGCTCACACATAATCCTACCGCCGCCTTCAAAATCGATAACGGCAATTAATGCAGGTAGTGCAAGTGTTGGTGCCAGGTAATCAAGTGTATAGGTCGTAATGGTTGCTGTTTTACCAACAAATCGATAATCCTCCATTTGATCTTTAGCATGACATTTCGCACAAACCCTTTGTTTGGGAAATTGTGCTGTTCCACACACTTGACACTTTGATCCATAAAAACTGAGGTTTTGATCATAATTTCGATACATAGCTGGTGCAGAAGGGCGATCACGTTCTGGTCTCCTTGGAGGTTCAGTTTTTAAAAGCCCTTTCCATTTCAAATAATTTGCATAGGCAAGGTCGCTATTTTTTACCTGGATATGTCCTTTTAAACCTTTATGATCCACACTTTTTGCTAATGCATCCGTTGCCTCTAGTAAAATGACATCTGTACCCTCGGCAAAATTGGCAACCAAAATATATTCACCTGGCTTGGCATGTTCCAACGCTTCCACTAACATCATTCCTGCATGGGCAGTACCTGTTTGCCCAACAGTATCGAACAGTGGATCTAGTAATTGTTCTTCACTTACACCTAAGGCCCTGGCAATTTTTTGATACCCCTTTTTCACTGGTGCAGAAATAATAACCTTCGATACACCAGATAAAGCGATTTCATTTTTATGCAACAATTTCGAAACAGCATGTTGTACAGATGTAGTAAATACAGAAGAAATAAACCTTTCCTCCCAATTTCGTTCAACATCATCTCCATTAGAACGCCATTGACCAACAACTTCATCTTGTACAGTAAGTGAATCAACGACTTTAGCAACGACATTATCTCCACTTCCTGTTACAAAGGAAACGGCTCCATCTCCAAATAATTGCTCATTGGCGCCATTAGGTGCGCCAATTTGACAATCAGATGCTATAATAAGTGTTTGCTTTTCCTGATCAAGGGCTTCCATAAGAGATGAGGTTCCAGCTCTTAAGGAATGGGCTGTTTCCATGCCCCGAACATCTTTACGAAGATCCAATGCCTTCGTTATAGTTGATAAAGATGACTTTTCATCATAGGGGCCATTTGTGGTTGCAAAGTAAACAGCATCAATCGTTTTTTCATCCAATCCATTTAAACTATCGAACCCCGCCTCTACGCCCATGGATACAGCATCCTCATCAAAACCTGCTACTGCTTTTTCTCCTTTTAAGGTGGATGTTCCGAAAAATTCCTTTAGTTTCGTTCGTTGCAGCCGGTGATAAGGAATATAAGCCCCATATGAAAGAATACCCCGCAATCTTTTCCCCTCCCTATATCAATTAAATATTTCCAAAATACTTTTGTTTCCTAAAATCCCCCATTCACGGTTGCTACCCCCATATCACGGGATTTAATCTATAATACTTTCTTCTTGCAATTCCATAAGAGATAGGGATCGGAAAAAGCTCCTAAAAACCGAAATATCTTCTCCAGAGTATCATTCAACTTATATTGTAGAAGGTGTCACACATTCATGAAGTATTTATAAAGTATTATCAACTACATCAATTTCATTTTTTAAGAAACAATAGCTAGTGTTCTATGATGAAACGCAAATGACAGATTTAACTTTCAAATATTTATAATTGACCAGCGTCTTTGGCACCTATACCACTATTGCTGTCTGTCTGTATGATTATGACTTCTTGAATAAAACACCTTTTAGTTTTGATATTTCGCAAAACTATCCGAATAGCCTTTCGTTGCCGCATGCATATTGTACATCCCGTTATAATTCTGGTATCTTCAAAATACTCCTTATTCTCCTATCCCATTGAAGGAAGCTCCACCTCAAATTTTCCAGCGACTTTGACTTCCCCTTCTGGATTTCGCGCTTGCACTTCTCCAACTATCCTTTCATCCTTCTTTTCTAACACTTTTCCGACAACTTCTATTTCTTCACCAGGGTGTGTCATTTTCCGAAAACGAACATTGTATTTTTTAATATATTGTCTTGGGATCCAGTTCGTAACTGCCTTGGATGCCATCCCCATAATCAACATTCCATGAGCAATGACCCCTGTTCCCGCTTGTTCTCCCACTTCCTCAACGGTATGTAACGGGTTAAAATCACCTGAGGCTCCTGCATATTTAACCAGTTGCACTCTAGTAATCTCAGGGTCACGTACAACAGGAAACTGATCTCCTTCCTGAAGATCTTCAACATACATATGGATCACTCCTTATCATTAAACTAATGACGCTCGATCGTAACACCTTTTGATTTTGCTACCAATTCTCCATTTTGATTGGTATACTGATTTTCAGTTGTGATTAAGTTCATTCCTCCCGAAGACCCTTTTTTAACGGCCACATCCGAAACCATTGACTTTACAGTTAAAACATCGCCTGCGTAAATGTCTTTCATATATTCATATTCTTGTTCTCCATGTAACACTTTGACCGGATTTAACTGCAATTTCTTCATTTTCTCATCAAAACTTGGTCCACCCCAAAAATCAATTGCAGTAAGAAAGGTTAAAGGAATGGGAATACCTTTAAACCCTTCCTTTTTGGCTGCTTCTACATCATAATAGATGGGGTTGTCTTCCCCAATCGCTTCAGCAAACTCCCTAATTTTCCCCTTTTCCACTTTCATAGAATAGGGTTCATATTGTACGCCTATTAAATCCTTAATACCTGTCAATTTTTCTCACCTCGTATTCTAGTTTTTGCCCTTATAATACTGAAAGAACTAAAGGGATATTTGAGGCCATTTACCGAACTATTGTAACCATCTCTTCTATTAAACTAATGGGTCATATGGAAAAACTTCCGAACTGACTTCCAAAGGTGTAAAGCTATTTTTCAATGCGCCTTTAACAGATGCGATGCTTTCAATATTCCATCCTTCAGCGTTATAAGTCGAACGGACGGGACGTGGTTGAGAGAAAACCATAATTTCTTTTCCTCTTAC
The DNA here is from genome assembly GCF_040812445.1 of Lentibacillus sp. L22. Lineage (NCBI taxonomy): Bacteria > Bacillati > Bacillota > Bacilli > Caryophanales > Bacillaceae > Lentibacillus > Lentibacillus sp. L22. The sequence continues at coordinate 13,487 of NZ_JBFNXI010000035.1, forward strand.
ACCAAAGATTTGTCCGGATACATCATCAGCCTGATCAGATGCTAGAAATGCTACGAGTGGTGCAATATCTGCCGGGGACATTTGCTTCATTTTTTTCACGCGTTCTTTTTCTGCATCTGTTTCAGTAGGAATCGTACCAATTAGTCGGCTCCAGGCAAATGGAGCAACCGCATTTGCCGTCACATGGTAGCGTCGCATATCCAATGCAGTAATTTTCGTTATTCCGGCTATTCCAAGTTTGGCTGCTGCATAATTTGCCTGTCCGATGTTTCCTATCAAGCCAGAAGTGGATGTGAAATTAATGAATCTACCACTCTTTTGTTCCTTAAATAATGGAGCTGCTGCCCTTGTCATGTTAAAGGTTCCTTTCAAGTGAACAGCGATAACGGAATCAAACTCTTCTTCACTCATTTTAAAAATCATACGGTCACGTAATATTCCGGCATTATTGACGACAATATCAAGGCGTCCATACGTCTCCATTGCTGTATTTACAATGTTCTCAGCATTTTCATACACCGCGACAGAATCACAATTTCCTACTGCTTCTCCACCAGCGTCTTTAATCTCTTTTACTACCACATCGGCTACTTTTGTATCGTTTCCTGTTCCATCAGATGAACCACCTAAATCGTTTACGACAACCTTTGCACCCTCTTTAGCCAGAAGCAATGCAATTTCCCGACCTATTCCCCGACCGGAACCTGTTACAATAGCTACTTTTCCATCTAGATTTTTCATTATTTATCAAACCCTTCTTAATATCTTTTATTTATAAACCAAGATTTTTGGAAATAATAACTTTCATAATCTCGTTTGAACCTGCGAAAATAGATGTGATCGGTATATCACGGTATCTTTTGGCAATCTTATATTCTTCCATATATCCGTACCCACCATGTAATTGCATACATTCTGTAGCGACCCGTTTCGCCATATCGGTAATCCACCATTTACCCATAGAAACCTCTGTTACGATGTCCATTTCCTGCATATGTTTTTGAATTAAGTTGTCAAGGTAAACACGACCAATTTGGATTTCTGTGGCCATTTCTGCAATTTTAAATTGCGTATGTTGAAATTTACTAATTGGTCGACCGAATGCTTCTCTTTCTTTGACATAGATTGTTGTTAACTGAAGCATATCTTCAGCTGCAACTTGCGCATTGACAGCGCATAATAAACGTTCTTGTTGTAAATTCGTCATGAGGTGATAAAAACCTTTTCCTTCTTCTCCGATCAGGTTTGTAACTGGAACGCGAACATCCTCAAAGATTAGTTCGGCTGTATCCTGACTATGCATACCTACTTTATCCAGTTTCCTCCCGCGTGAAAAACCTGGTGTGTCACGTTCAACTAAAATCAAGCTTATCCCTCTGTGCGCAGGTTGAGCTGTTGGATCCGTTTTACATGCCACAACAATTAAATCAGAATGAATCCCATTGGTAATAAATGTTTTTTGGCCGTTGATAATATAATGGTCTCCATCTTTCACTGCTGTTGTTTGAATGTTTGCTAGGTCAGATCCCGCACCAGGTTCTGTCATAGCAATCGCTGTTATCATATTCCCATTGACACATCCAGGTAGAAATTTATGTTTTTGTTCCTCTGTACCGAAACTCGCAATATAAGGAACGATAATATTACTATGTGTTCCAATACCGGTCAGTTCAGCACCGACCCTTGCCACTTCTTCATGCAAAATGAGCGCGAAGGCAAAATCCAGCCCTAAACCGCCATATTCTTCATCTATCCATGGACAGATAAATCCTTGTTGACCCAACTTATTCCAAAACTCCCGAGGTACCATTTTATTTTATCTTTTTCCCATTGCTCATAATATGGGACTGCCTCTTTCTCCATGAATTTACGAATAGAGTCATGGAACATATAATGCTCTTCTGTGAAAAAAGGGCGCGCAGCCTTATGTGACTCTAATAGAGCCTCCATTATTTTATTTCCTCCATTCTACTTGACTTTTGTAAATACATGGATATTGCATCCAAAGAATACTAATAATCATCCATGTACATATTTGACATAACATATGATTTAAGCTAAAAGTTTTTGCGATGAACAGACTAGTTTGAGATTAGAATATTGATTTTTGGGTGATATGCAAAATCTTGAAGTTTTTATGTGGATCTCTGATGAAAGAAACGATTGGATCAATATGTAGCAGATTTTAAGACTCAAGCCATCGAACATGGCCTACCTACTTTGGGTCATTAGTAGGGAAACGATTTCAAATGTGCAGTAATGGGAGTGTTACAGCATGTATTCATCGTACCATTTCACCGCCTATCTTGATTTTATATATAAAATTACTTTTTGTCAACAAAATATTTTGAATTGATATAATAAATACCCAGTTTTAAATATTACACCAGGCCATTTTACTGAACTTCAAACCAACATTCCATGGAGGTGGAATGTTGGATGCTAAACAAGTAATTTTCAGCTGCATTCATAAAATGTATACTAACAGGGGGATTATTATTATTCAATGCATAAAAAGATCATCTGACAGAAACAGGATGATCTTTTTAGCAAAATTATATCTTCTATTCTTTTGGAAATGGAAAACCCACTAAAATCGAATCAAAATCCTTGAAGAATCCCCCTTCGCCAACATATCAAAACCTTCATTTATCTCGTCCAAGGAAATAAAATCCGTCATTAATTTATCAACTGGCAGGCGGTCCTGTTTAAATAAATTGATAAAGTTAGGTATGTCTCTTTCCGGGACACAACTACCTATATAGGAACCTTTTATAGTCCTTTCTTCCGCCGTTAATGTAACATGCGGAAAAGAAAAGTGATGCTCAGGGTGTGGCAGACCAGTTGTCACGGTAGTTCCACCACGCTTGGTAATCCCATATGCTACCCCCATAGCAGGTACTGCTCCTGCAGTTTCAAATGCATAATCGAGTCCACCATCCGTTGCTTCACGTATTTGTTTTACCACATTAGGATCTTTTGAGTTAAAAGTGTCTGTTGCCCCTAATTCCTTTGCTTGTTTTAATTTTGTTTCGTTGATATCGACAGCAACTACCCGACTTGCTCCCGCAGAAATTGCCCCTAGAAGAGCACTCAACCCGATTCCTCCAAGTCCAACGATTGCAACCGTACTTCCCAATCTAATATTCGCAGTATTAACAACGGCACCTACACCAGTAATCACTGCACAACCAAAGAGTGCCAACTTTTCAAAGGGGATATCCTTTTCTACCTTTATTAATGATTTTCTTGAGACAACGGCGTATTCTGAAAAAGCGGATACACCAACATGATGATTAACATCTTCCCTTTTTGTATGCAGACGAATGCCCCCACCCATTAAAGTTCCAGCAGTATTTGACTCCGCCCCAACTTCACATAGGGCCGGACGTCCTTCCTTACATGGCAGGCATTGCCCGCAGCTTGGAACGAATACGCATACGATATGATCACCTAGCTCTAAATCAGTAACACCCTCTCCAGTGTCCACAACAACACCTGAAGCTTCATGGCCAAGTGCCATTGGAAGCTGTCTTGGTCTACTTCCGTTTATCACGGATAAGTCGGAATGGCAAAGACTTGCCGCCTTCATTTGAATGAGTACCTCACCATATTCAGGCGGGTCGAGCTCTAGCGTTTCAATTTTTATTGGCTGACTTTCCGCATATGGGGTTGCAGCACTCATTTCTCGTAATACAGCGGTACGTGTTTTCATCTTCCACCCACTCCTTCAGTTCCCTGTATTTAAAGGTTAGATTAACTTTATCCCAATAAATTTAGTATCTGTCATTTCCTCAATGGCATATTTAACTCCTTCTTTACCGATACCGCTATTTTTCACACCGCCATAGGGAATGTGATCATAGCGGCGAACCGAGACTTCATTGATCCATACCCCTCCAGTTTCAATGGCATTCGCTACACGCATAGCCTTATTAATATCTGTAGTAAACACACCTGCATGTAATCCCAAATCCGTATCATTTGCATGTTTGATCACTTCTTCTTCTGTTGAAAATGCCATGACACATACAATTGGCGCAAACACTTCTGCACACATCACTTTCATTTCTGGAGTGACTTGTGCTAATACTGTTGGCTCAAAAAAAGTACCGTGCCGTTTCCCACCGGTTAGTAATTTAGCACCTTGTTCAATCGCTTCTTCCACCCACGCTTCTGCCCTTTTTGCTGCCCCCTCGGTTATCATAGGGCCCATTTCCGTTGACTCATCAAGTGGATCACCCATTTTTAATGCTCTCACCTTTGCGATTAGCTTTTCTACAAACGCTTCATATACATGTTCATGAACATACGTACGTTGTGCGGAAACACATGCTTGACCAGCATACGTATAACCACCCATTTCAATAGCTTGAACGGCAACATCCAAATCCCCGTCTTCGAAAATAATATTTGGAGCATTCGATCCTAACTCTAAAGTTACTTTTTTACGTTTTGCCATCTCATCAATCTTCCATCCCACGTCGCCATTTCCTGTAAATGTTACCTTTTTAACTTTCGGATGTGTCACAAGGGGAGAAACGAGTTTCTGTCCGGGTCCCATTACAATATTAAGTGCTCCAGATGGTAATCCGGCTTCTTCAAATAATTGATAAAGTAAAACTGGCGAGAATGGCGTTTTTTCTGCAGGCTTCAATACTACCGTGTTTCCAACAGCAATAGCTGGTGCTACCTTATGAAGTACAAGATTTAATGGAAAATTAAATGGGGTAATCGCTGCAACTACACCTAAGGGAACCCGTTTGGAAATTCCTATTTGATTCTCTCCGCCAACTGCGCTATCCATTGGAATTTGTTCGCCATAAATTGTCTTTGCCCCTTCAGCAGCAAATCTTAGAACCTGCAGTGCACGTGTAACTTCTCCACGACTTTCGCGAATTGGCTTTCCTGCTTCGATACTTAATAGATAAGCAAATTTCTCCGCCCTTTTTTCCAGTAAATCTGCAGTCTTCCGTAAAATATCTGAACGTTTATGTGCGGGCATGAGTTTCATTGTACGGTGAAAAACATTGTCTGCAATTTCAATGGCATCATTCACGTCATCTTGTGTAGCACAAGATATCTTCCCAATTAATTCACCGTTATATGGGTTATGAACCTCTAAATCCTTTCTCTCCTCTTTCGTTCTTTCTTTTCCATTAATAAAAGAGCCATAATAATAGGCATCCAATTTTGTCGTTTCCATACGACGCACCTTTCCTTATTACATAGTAATTTGTTAAAGCCCCATGATCCGTTATGTCTCCATATCATAAGACTAAACTCAATTCACTTTCGCAAGGTATTATTCATAGAATCCTTCCGTTGATTTAATAAACTTTCTAAATTGCTTGGCATCATGCCCAAACCATACCTGTGAATTGGTTCTTTCCGCATATTTTTTTATCTTTTCTACCGCATGTATATATCCAACCGAATCATAGATAATACCTGGTATTTTAACCGGAGGACCATAGTTTTCGGAGGAATAAACAGCATCAGACGCAAGAATAATTCCACCTTCTCCAGGTAATTCCACGTGTAAGCCCAACAATCCCCAAGCATGACCAGGACCGAAGTTTAATATTTTTATCCCCTTTGCAAGTTCCAACTCATCTTCCTGTGGCATAATGGTTTTCCACCTAAGCTCATTCTTTATCCAAGCATCTACATCTGCCCAAATATAAGCCCCCATATCCTTTGACATCGCATATTGCTTCATCGTATTAGAAAGCTCAGTGTCATGCACTATAACTGTTGCATTTGTAAATAACTCCAGGCATCCCGCATGGTCAAGGTGCAAGTGTGACGCAACAACGTACTTTATATCTTCAGGCCTTACACTTAATTGTTCCAGACGATTAATTAAATAACAGGATTCATCTTGAAAGGAAGGGAACAACTTTTGGGTTGCTTCCGGCCATCTTCCATTTTCCCCCATACCTTCTGGATTACAGCCCGTATCAAATAGGATTTTGCCTTCCGGATGATCGATCAAAACTGCATAAACAGGGAATTCAATAAATTCAGCATGTGGACTTGGATCATCAACACTTGCCGGATGATGCATAGCAACCATATAATTCTTATCCATTTTCATTGTTCCAGTATCTAGCACATATAACTTCGGTTTACTCATTCTAATCCCTCCGTTTTTAATGGAATTCAAATATTAGGCATTCTGTTGCATACTTATTTATTCTTGATCACCGCCGATTATGATTGTTCCTCTAATCACCTCTTTTTTAGCTGATTTATCTAATGCTAGTTTTATTTCATCCATCGAAAAACTTTTATCTAACATTTGATCAAATGGGTATTTATCTTTTGTACGCGATAGGAATTCTAAAGCCTTGTGCAAATACCATGGGTTATATCGAACGACAGGTATGATTTGAATCGATTTCCTTGTTAATAATCCAGGATCAAATTCTACCGTTTTTCCTGGAGTAATATTGCCGATTGTCACATATTTACCACCCGGCCTAATATAGTAAATACCTTCCGCAAAAGCCGCCGGAACACCGGTAACCTCTAAGGCAAAGTCTGCTCCTGTATGATCTGTAAGTTCTAAAACTACTTGAATTCGTTCCTCTAAAGATTGATAGTCATTCATATTAATAACATAGTCAGCGCCGAATTGTTTTGCTTGTACTAGTCTGCTTTCCACTCCATCGATTACAATAACGGTAGCGCCTCTTTCCTTCGCAATGGCGGTAGCATTTAATCCCAAACCTCCTGCACCTTGAATAACTATGGATTGATTATAAGTAATCCCGGATTTATCCAGGCCAAAATAAACCTGTGATAATGCACAATTGGCACTAGCAGCAGCCGCATCAGATACATCATCAGGAACTTTATAAAAATATTGATTGGGATGAACATAGTAGTGTGTCGCAAAGGTACCGTGGAAATGAGAGCCTACTTCTGGTTGTTGATTCCAAAAGTCATATGCATGCTCACATAAATGAAATTGGCCCTCTTTACAAGCCTTGCATTTTTTACAAGTAATATAGTAGGCACAGACAATTCGATCGCCCACTTTTACAGGCACACCAGCATAATCTGTTTCTACTCCCTCACCTAAGGAGTGAATCACTCCAATCATTTCATGTCCAAGTACTCCCCTTTTCTTCGTTGGGTGTTGTCCCCGCCAAATGTGCAGCTCAGATCCGCAAATATTGGATCGTAATACTTTCAAAAGAACAGCACCTGTTTCAGGAGAAGGTAATTCATAATCCTGATAACTTAACTTTTCAGGTTCATCCATTATCGCAACTCTTCCTTTTTGTTTATCACCCAAATACTGTCGCCTCCTTCAAATAATACTTACAACTCTTATATTAATATGCTGTTCGATCTTTTTAATTCAAATTATTTTTATATTATTTTAAACTCTCCTATAAGATTTGGTTCTTAAGTTTAAAAGTAAAATAGACACCAACTCCAAATAGCTGATGTCTAAATAAACTCCATAAAAATTTTTATAACAAACTAACAACACTCTTTTAATATAGTGCGTCATAACTTCCCTATAACGAATTATATTAAAAAGACCGCGGCAACCCCAGTACATGTTGTCCCACATAGGTAGTAACCAAATTATTGGTCACCGGAGCAACAATATAGAGGCGTGCTTCTCTGAATTTACGCTCGATATTATATTCTGTAGCAAAACCATATCCACCAAAAGTGGTCATACAAGCATTTGCTGCTTTCCATGTGGATTCTGTGGTAAGATATTTTGCCATATTTGCCTCTGCTCCACAGTTCTCACCCGCATCGAATAATTTTGCAGCTTTGTCACGCATTAAAACGGCCGATTCAATCTCCATATAAGCCTGTGAGATTGGGAATTGCACACCTTGGTTTTTTCCAATTGGACGATTAAATACTTCTCGTTCATTTGCATACTGAACGGCCTTGTCAATGAAGTATTTTCCATCTCCAATGCTTTCTGAGGCAATTAATATTCGTTCTGCATTCATGCCACTTAATACCTGTTTAAATCCTTTTCCTTCTTCCCCAATTAAATTTTCCACCGGTATTTCTACATTTTCGAAAAACACCTCAGTTGTTGCATGATTAATCATTGTCTCAATAGGACGAATGGTTATATTATCTTGTTGGTCCTTCATATCCAAAATAAACAAACTTAGTCCGTCAGATTTTTTTGCTACTTGTTCCTTAGGTGTCGTTCTGGCCAACAAGAGCATTAAATCCGAATGTTGCGTACGCGAGATAAAAATCTTCTGGCCATTAACAATATATTTATCATCCTCTCGCTTGGCAGTGGTAGTTATGCTCGTCGTATCACTTCCAGCGGTTGGTTCCGTTATACCAAAAGCCTGTAAACGCAATTCCCCACTAGCAATCTTTGGCAAATACCGTTGTTTCTGATCTTCATTTCCATGTCTTAAAATGGCACCCATCGTATACATTTGGGCATGGCCAGCACCAGCATTTCCTCCAGAACGATTGATTTCTTCCAGAATCACACCTGCTTCAGCCATTCCAAGACCGGCTCCACCATATTCTTCAGGGATTAAAACGGATAGCCAACCTTCTTCTGTCAAAGTTCTGATAAATTCCTCGGGATACGCTTTCTTTTCATCGGCTTCCCGCCAATAAGATTCTGGAAACTTTTCACATAGCGAGCGTACACTTTGTCTGATCAAATCAATTTCTTCTATTGTACTTAGTGTCATTGCCAACACTCTCCTTACTGGTTTTCTGTCCATTCTAATTTTGCATTAGCTATTCTGCCTGAACTTCTCCTTCGATTCTTGATACCAGTCACGACCCTCTGTATCATTAATTACAATGCAAGGAAATTCTGCCACTGTCAGTTTACGGATTGCCTCCGTTCCCAGATCTTCATATGCAACCATTTCCACGGATTTTATTCTTTGTGACAACAAGGCACCAGATCCACCAATTGCCGCAAAATAAACAGCATGATTATCGGCAATTGACTCAATAACTTTGGGACTTCTGTAACCTTTGCCAATCATCCCTTTCAACCCATGTTCAAGTAATGTTGGGGTGTAGCCATCCATTCGACTGCTTGTTGTTGGCCCAGCCGAGCCGATTATTTCTCCCGATTTTGCAGGTGTAGGACCAACATAATAAATGACTTGATTTTGAATGTCGAATGGAAGGCTTTTACCATTGTTTATCTGTTCGACCATTCGTTTATGTGCTGCATCACGCGCCGTATAAATCGTACCACTCAACAAAACTTGGTCCCCTGCCTGGAGTGATTTAATGATGGATTCATCGGAAAATGGAACATTCATTTTAATCTTAGACATTGATTCTCCCATCCTTTACCTTAAAGAATAACATGTTTATGTCTGCTCGCATGACAATTCAGGTTAACAGCGACAGGTAATGCTGCAATGTGGCAGGGAGCAATTTCTATTTTCACGTCTAACGCAGTAGTATTTCCACCCATCCCCTGAGGTCCAATACCCAATTTATTAATATCATCGATCAGTTCTTTTTCCAGATTCGCGATGTCATAATCTTGGTGTCGTTCACCCACCGGTCTAAATAAGGATTTCTTAGCCAGGTATGCGCATGATTCAAAATTACCACCGACTCCTGCGCCAACTACTAAAGGCGGACAGGCATTGGGACCTGCCTCTTCAACAGTATCTAGAATAAACTTTTTCACCCCTTCAAGCCCATCACTTGGTGTAAGCATTTTAAGGGCACTCATATTTTCTGCTCCCCCGCCTTTGGCTGTCATTTGTATCTCAAGATTGTCGCCTGAAACAAGTTCTACATGAATAACGGCGGGTGTGTTATCTCCGGTATTTTTCCGAGTTATTGGATTATCCACAATCGAATATCGGAGGTAACCTTCTTCATATCCTTCGCGAACACCTTGATTAATAGCATCTATTAAACCACCACCAACAATATGACAATCTTGGCCCAGCTTGACAATAAAAACGGAGACCCCGGTGTCCTGGCACATAGGTACACGGTTCTGCGTAGCGATATTTGCATTCTCGATTAACTGGTTCAGCACTTCCTGTCCGGTATCAGAGGATTCTGTTTTAACTGCCTGCTCAAATGCATGAATAACATCCTGCCCTAGATCATAATTGGCTTCTTGGCATATGCGAGCCACATTCTCCATAATTTTGTTATAATGGATTTCCTTCATAAGAAACTTCACCTGCCCTTCTGTCTCATTAGGCCTCCTCGTTTTCTAAAACCTTTTCTAATAATGGATGGCCTTTTTTAGGAGCATGATCCTTTTTATAAATCATAAAGTTACGTTTATAAGTGATAACCACTTCGCCCCTTTGGTTATATCCGCATGTTTTCACCTTCACAATTCCCACATTCGGACGTGATTTGGATTCCCGCTTCTCCAGTACTTTTGAGTAAGAATAAATGGTATCCCCTTCAAATACCGGATTAGGCAAACGAATTTCATCCCATCCCAAATTGGCCATGGCATTCTGGGAAATATCTGTTACCGATTGACCTGTAACTAATGCAACAGTGAATGTAGAATCTACCAATGGTTTGCCAAATTCCGTCTCCTTGGAAAAATGATCATCAAAATGAATCGGATTTGTGTTTTGTGTTAAAAGCGTCATATAAATGTTATCTGTTTTCGTGACTGTTCTTCCTAGCGGATGAGGATAAATATCCCCAATCTTAAAGTCCTCGTAAAAACGACTGTTCCATCCCTCTTTAATATTTATTCCTTCTTTTACACTCATTTGTTTGCCTCCCATGTATCATTTATTGTTTCATGGATTCCTTTGTCATTCCTATTTCTTCTAAAATTTGGTCCGTGTGTTCTCCCAAATCTGGCACTGGTTTCATCATTGCCTCCATACCTTCCACGGTAACTGGGGGTTTAAGTGCTGCAATCTTCCCGGCCGGAGTTTCTACCTCGCTCCATCGGTTACGAGCAGATAATTGCGGGTGATCAAAGAAATCCTTCATATTATTCAATCGAGCATTCGCAATCTTGGCCTCTTCTACTTTTTCTAATACTTCATCTGAGGTAAGGCTTTTAAAACTGTATTCAATTAATTTCTTTAGTTCCTGCCGATTAGCTGATCTGTTGGAGTTATTTTCAAACCTGGAATCCGTGGCCAAATCCCGATCTTCAAGAACAATGCTACAAAAATTAACCCATTCTCGTTCGTTTTGTAAACCAATAAATACTGTTTTACCATCGCCACATTGAAATGGACCATATGGATAGATGGTTGAATGGCTTGCCCCGGTGCGTTTCGGCTCAGTACCGCCATAGGCTGCATAGTATAAGGGATAGCCCATCCATTCGCCAAGCGCTTCCAACATGGATACCTCCATAATTGTGCCTTTTCCCGTTTTTTCACGATTTAGCAATGCTGTTAAAATACCGGAGTAAGCGTACATTCCAGCAGCTATGTCGGCAATAGAAATACCTGATTTTGCTTGTGTTTCTTCGCTGCCCGTTATGGAGACAAGTCCGGCCTCGCATTGTACTAATAAATCATAAGCCTTTTTATTTGCATATGGCCCATCTTTTCCATAGCCAGATAAACTACATATAATAAGCGCTGGATATTTTTCCGCAAGATCTACGGGATCAAAACCCATTCGTTCCAAGGCACCCGGAGCCAGGTTTTGAATAAGTACATCCGCACCTTCAATTAATCGTCCGAGCGCTTCTTTTCCAGTTTCCGATTTTAGATTTAGCTCTATCGATTCCTTGGAACGGTTACACCAAACGAAGTGACTGGATAGCCCGTTTACTGTAGTGTCATAGTTCCTGGCAAAGTCTCCAGTTTCCGGTCGTTCCACTTTAATCACCCTTGCACCTAAGTCAGCTAATTGACGGGTTGCAAACGGAACGGCAATTGCTTGTTCCAATGCCACTACAGTTATACCGTCTAAAGGTAACATGTTATTCCTCCTATCAAATTCCTATTATACTTATCGTGTATATCTAAACCTCCACAAGTGACAACAATTTCCTTGCCTGTTCAACAACAGGACGGTCCACCATTTTTCCATCAATCTGAATTGCACCATCTTCATGATTGAAAGATGTTTCATACACTTCCAAGATTCTTTTGGCTTCTTTGATCTGCTCTTCCGTAGGTGAATAAACGCTATTAACCGTATTTATTTGTTTTGGATGAATAAGAAGCTTCCCTTGAAAACCAAGCTTTTTCCCCATTTTAGCGGATTCTTCAAGTCCTTTTTCATCTCCAAAATCTGTATAAACAGAATCAATGGGAGCATCTTTCCCGGCTGCTTTTGATGCAGTAACTAATTTCGATCGTGCATAGAGTAATTCTAACTCGCTCCCTTGTGAGTCTATCGTGACATCAAGTTTGTAGTCTTCTGCTCCGAATGCGAGACAGGAAATTCTTTCACTTGCCGTAGCAATTTCGTGTGCACGATATAATCCCGAAGCGCTTTCAATAATTGGTACAATTTTTGTGAAGGCCTTTGGGAGATGATACCTCATTTCAAACTGACCCAGGAGATAATCTGCAATCCCAATGTCTTCTTTTTGATTCACTTTTGGTAACACAATTCCAGCTAATTCGCTACATACTACCTTACGCACATCTTCAAGAAAATGGGGAGTTGTCAACGCATTAACCCGTACAAAGTTTGTTTTTTCGGTTAGGTGACTGAGACAACTTTTCACCTTGCATCTGGCTGTTTCTTTATCTTTTTCGGAAACAGCATCCTCTAAATCAAAAATAAGTGCATCTGCAGATAATGATTCTGCCTTTTCCAGGTGCTTATCCTGGCTTCCCGGTATAAACATCCATGAACGAAACAAGGTTATTCCTCCCTTTCTAGATTCCTCAGGTTAAGCACATTTACAATTATGGATATTGGAGATTGGATACAATATCAGTGTAATACAATGAATTTTCCCTGTAAAGTAATTAATTAATAATATTTAGACATTAACGTTATTGGCTTACTTAACTAATCCAATAATACTTTTTTGGCTATGCTATTCTTTCTCCCTACATTCCGTTATTTTAAAGTATTACTTTGTGAGGTAGAGGGAGAGCGATGGAAAAAGTATAATGATAACTAATACAATCACGAACAATCCGAAAAACGGTACAACACCACGAATGACATTTTCGACCTTTTCTTTCATAACCCCGGTAACAACAAATAAATTTAATCCTACAGGGGGTGTAATCATACCAAGTTCCATATTGACAACCATGATTATCGCAAAATGAATGACGTTTATATCTAGCGTTTGTAAAATTGGCAAGAATATTGGCAGTGTGATCAAGATGATCGCTGTTGGCTCTAGAAACATACCTAAGATAAAGAATAAAACGTTTACCACCAACAAGAAAGTCCACTTATTTAATCCACTTTCACTTACCCATGAGGCAAACATTTGCGGTATTTGCTCAGTTGTTAAAAACATTGCGAATACTAATGCTGAAGCAATAATTAAAAATATCATAGATGTCGTATTTATCGATTCGAGCACAATCTTATAAAATGATTTCCAATTCAGTTCACGATAAATGAAAACAGAAACAATTAACGCGTATAAAACTGCCAAAAAAGAAGCTTCTGTAGGTGTAACTATCCCTCCGTAAATACTCCCCAGGATTAAAACAGGCATTAATAGTCCCCAAACAGCTTTAATACTAGGTTTCCATCGCTTGGATAGTGGCGTTTTTTCATCTCCCCCATAATTTTTGCGTCTGGCAACAATTACTGCATATACAATTAGCACACCCCCAAGAAAAATTCCTGGTAAAATACCAGCCGAAAATAATTTGCCAGTGGATTCCTCCGCAACGGAACCATAAAGTATGAGTGGAATCGAAGGTGGGATTAAAATTCCTAATGTCCCCGCGGTTGCAACTAACCCCATGGAATAACGTTTATCATAACCAGCATTTAACATCATTGGTATCATAACAGATCCAATTGCTGCAGCAGTTGCCGGACTTGACCCAGAAATGGCTGCGAAAATCATACAGGTGATAACAGTGACAACAGAAAGCCCACCTTTCACATGGCCAATCCAAGCTTGTATACAATTAATCAAATATTTGGAAATACCGCCCTTTGCCATAATTAATCCCGCAAATACAAATCCCGGAATAGCCATTAAAGTTGTACTATTTACGCCTGTAAACATTTTTTGCACAACGGTATCTACAGAGAATCCTGAGAGCCATAATGCAATAACACTGGAAATCCCCAAACAAATAGCAATTGGAACCCTTAAAAATGCTAAAATAAATAACAAACCAATCAGTATTACTGTTGCCATTCCGTGTCAGCCCCCTTCTTAATCGGTCCATACCTAAAAAACTTGTAAGCTTTTTCTATAAAACGTATCAACAAAAGAATACCGGCAATCGGCATAATCAGGTAACTAATCCAGATCGGAAATCCAACATCTATTGTTCTAGAGCCTTGTTCATAAGCAGCAACGACAACTTCATATCCTGCCCAAATAAAAAACATACTGAAAGCGATTCCAAAAATAAGTGTTGCTAATTCGCATATTTTTTTCATTGTAGCTCCTACCCGATCATACAAAATATCTATTGAAATATGTTTATCCTCTCTTAACGCAGTTGAAAACCCTATAAATATAGCCCAAACAAGCAACATTGTAAAAATTTCTGTGGCCCAACTTTGTGAATGGCCGACAACGTAACGCATAAAAACAGAATATAAACTAATGCCTATTCCAGCCATAAATAAAATAGCTGAAATCGTATTTTCTATGATGGTTAATATTTTCAATTTCCCATCCCCCTTTTAAAATTGTATTTTGGATACTAACTTGAATAATATATTAATATAAATATTATGAATTTGCAAGACATAAAAATAATTGAAATTAAAATTAAACGTTCCGCTCTCTATACCACATAATGGTCAACTTCTCATTTTTAAAAAATTAATATTATTTAATAAATACTCTTTACACAATATATAAAATATGCTAGCATATAAACTATAATTGTATCCAAAATCCTTTGATAATTCATTATACCGTTAAAGAATCAAGTCAATGGATTACTTTTACACCGTAGTTATATTTAGGCAGTCGCCTTTTGTAAACCCTTACATAATAAAAAAGGAGGTTGATACATGGGAGTACTCTGTTAAATAAAAACATTCGTAGTGTTTTTAAGAAAACCAATGTAAGAGGTGTATTCATTTTAAACAGTAAAGGGAGGCCACATTAAATGAAAAAAGTATTCTTTTTAGTTGGAGCATTAATTCTTACTATAGCCTTGACTGGATGTAATAAAAGCGCGTCTGGTGGCAGTGATGATGATGGAATTCAAAAGTTAACGATAAAGTTCTCACATGTTGTTGCTGAAAATACCCCTAAACACCAAGGGGCATTAGCAATGAAGGAATATATTGAATCTGAATCTAATGAAAAAATAAAAGTAGAGATCTATCCAAATAGTTCTCTTTTTGGCGATGATGATGAATATCAAAATCTTGTTTCAAATAATGTTCAGTTTATCGCACCGGATATATCAAAGTTTGTGGGACATAACCCACAATTCAATGTACCATCACTTCCATTCGCTTTCGATAATGATGAGGCAGCTGAAGCATTTTGGGATGGGGAAAAGGGCCAAGAAATCTTGAAAAGTTTAAAGAAAGACGGCGTTTTAGGTCTTTATTGGTGGCCAAATGGGGGTAAGCATGTTACGAGCAACAGTGGTCCTATTAAATCACCCGATGATTTTAAAGGACAAAAATTTCGTACACAAGGTGGACAGGTACTTGAATCTATTTATTCCCGTTTAGGAGCCGGATCTGAATCCATTCCTTTTGGTGAACTTTATACTGCACTTGATCAAGGTGTCGTTGATGGAGAGGAAAATACCTCGAGTAATATAGAATCAAAGAAATTTGACGAGGTACAAAAATATATGACTATCATGAATCATACACGTGTAGATTATGCCATTTTTACAAACACTACTTTCTGGGACAGTCTGAATGATAAAACAAAAGAAATTGTAGAAAAAGGGGTAGAAAAAGGGACCAAGGTAGCTAGAGAAAAGGCAAAAGCATTAAACGAAGAATCACTTGAAACAATTAAAGAACGTGGGAAAACTGAAGTCACAGAATTGTCACCCGATCAGATACAAGAATTCCGTGATGCACTTGAACCAATCTATGATGAGTTCGAGGATGACATTGGTTCAGATGTATATAAGGCTGTACGTGAGGCGAATGATGAATATGGAGATAGTGAATAATATTGATTGGTTCCCATATTAGTTAAAACATTCAAATGACAAGGATTAAAAAATACTTTAATCCTTGTCAGATTTTTTGATTATATTGATTAAATTATCACGTGTTCTTAATATATGCGTCTCCATTACCTTCCTTAGCTTTTTCGGTTCATTCCGTTTAATATACTCCAGCATTTCCTTATGTTCCTTATGTGAATCCCGTAAATGATTGGCTAACAAACTCGGTGTATATAGTGGGATACCTTTCCACAATGTATCAATCATATGATGAATTCTTCTCCATGGGCAGCCTTGACGTAGTATTCGGTGAAAATAAGTGTTTAAATTCATGTATGTTTCAACGTCTTTTTCCTTGTTGCTTAGCTTTACCATTTCTTCATATAAACTTTCTAACTCATCAATATCCTTTTTTTCTAAAAATGGTAAAGAACGTTCTACTGCCTCCCCTTCCAAAAGCGCCCTTAATTGATATATCTCTTCAATATCATCTATGGATATCGGTGTTACAATAGCTCCTCGTCTCGGTTCTATACTTACAAGCCCTTCTACTTCAAGTTGTCTCAACGCTTCACGAATCGGCATTCTGCTTACTCCTAATTTACTAGCCCATTCCTCCTGAATCAAACGATCTCCTAATTTAAAATCACCCTTTAGAATTACTTCCCGTAATTTAGTGGTTACTTTGTATTGTAAAGTGGCACGATCCTGTTCGGTTAATAAAAATTCATCCATGTTTTCATCTCCATCCAGCATTTATTATTCAAGAAAATTTAGTAAAGGAATCCCTTTTTTAAAAAACTTACAGCTGTTGCTTTTGGTATACAATATTAACCGATGATCAATAATCTATTAATTAAACGGTAATGTAGAATGTTCCCAATGCTTGAGCAACTAAATGATCATGGTCATCCTTTATACTGCAGTCACCAACAACAGTTCGATTCCCCCAAATGAAGTATATTCGGTTTCGCGTATAAATTTTCCCCTTTCCTTTTGCAACAAAATTAACTTTTAGTTCTTGTGTGAATACCCTTCCTTTGGAAATCCTTTGCAAAAAATTATAACCGATTGCAACAACTGCTAATGTGTATATTTCACCGCCCTGGGCGACCCCATACGTGTTTTCATTTTGTAATCCCAGTTCCATTTTAAACCCATTTTCTTCTTCCCTAATACCTAAAGACCTACCAAGATAATGCATGTCAACACCTCTTGAATTCATTATAATCTTCAAGCAGTTGTTAACATTTTCCAATTCCTCATTGTTATGTTGTGTTAACATTACCGGAATGCCATCTATTTTTTGTTCCAGATGTTTGTGGTTCATAGATTTAAATTAGACCAACCAAAACCAAATTTTTCTCCTAAAGGTTAGCGATTTACTTTCCGTAGGATATGGATTCCATTAACCCACGGATACTATCAATAGTCTCTAAATGCAAAACCTTATGAACAAACCCCATTCGTTCATTTTCCGGAATACTTCTAGCTAAATTCATAAATTTATTTACTAATTCATCCACCGAAACAGGATTTTCTGGATCACCCTTTGGAAAATCAGTACTCCTTTTGATAACTTCTCCTGATTTCATATATACTTCTACACTAGTTCCCCACTTTTCGGGATAGAATTGATCAATTTCCGAACTCACTTGAACATTTACCCGTTTCATCAGTTCGCGAATTCCATTTTCCCAAAGTGTTTGATTATTAAATTGTTCAGATCCACCTTTACCATTAATTAAAGCTAGTGCTGTACAAAACTGCAAACTAAACTTTGATGCATATTCACTATCAGGTTGATCATTATTGGTAATATTGTATCCAACCTGGTAGGTCTGTACATTAATTTGGTTAATTTCATCGATATTGATTGAACGCTCATTTTTTAGGCTTATCATTAAATCCATGGCGGGATGTGTGTGACGACAGGAAGCATGAATTTTAAAGGAATTTTCCATAATTTTATATTGGTCACCTAATCCAGCTGTTATTTTTTCCGCTTGATAATCGTCACTCATTGCTTTAAAGAAGCCTCGATTTCCTTCTAATATTTTTTGAGCACCGGTAAATCCTTTTTTGGCGAGCAAAGCGCTAATAACACCGTTCATAGCTGCTTTACCAGGATGTAATTGCTTCGTCATCGCTCCATCTTCAATAAACTCCCATAAACCGGCGGCTTGGGTCCCAGCATTACCAAGTGCATGAATGATTTGTCCTTCTCCAAGGTCTAACATTTTTGCCGCAGCAGCCGCAGCACCAAATGTGCCACATGTTGCCGTATTATGCCAATAATAGTAATGAGAAGGACTCACCGCTTCACCAATTCGATAACAAACCTCGTAACCAGCAACAATAGCAGTGATTAACTCCTTTCCTGTTCTTTTTTTAAATTCTGCTACTGCAAGTGCTGCAGGTATAACAACTGTTGCAGCATGTATAATAGAAGATTTATGAATATCATCTAGTTCTACAATATGGCTTGCTGCACCGTTAACGAAGGCAGCATTGATTGTAGAAGATTTTCCACCTGTTACCAGGCTTGCATGTTGTTTACCACCCATTTCTTTAACTAGTTCATCAATCATCTTTACTGGAGACTTAGAAGCCCCAGCTAAAGCTGAACCAAAATAATCCAAGACACATAAATTTGTAAAAGAGACAACATTTTTTGGTAAATCATCGTATGTTGTTGAATGAATATAGTTGGCTAACTTTTGACTTAATGACAAAAAAACCATCCCTTTTCTATAATATAGTAAAACGCTTACAATAACGTTACTGAACAGATCTTATATTACATAAAAGCTGATCTAATGTGTTCAACCCTTCAAACCTAGAAACATCCTTTATGACATGAGCAATTTGCGATTCAGTTAATATATTGCTACAAAGTTTGGTGAATTTAGCAACAAGCATAGCCTTTGTCATTGGATTTTCAAGGCTTCCGGTTGCATGTTTGATATATACGTTATGTTTACCTCCATCTTGTTTTATTAAAACTGCTGAAACCGTATCTTTTGCAATTTGGGGATCTGTATATGGCTTTATTTTTTTCCTGAGTTCAATTACCTTTGGATGTGTAACCACCTGGTCTTGAAATTGGTTTTCTGAGGCATCTTTTTCTATAAAAGACACCGCACATGTGTGGAAAATGCTAAATTTCCCCTCAAGTCCTGTTGTTGGATTTTCTTTTCCTGTTAACTCTAATACATAAGGATGTACTTTTAACCTAATTTCTTTTACTTCCTCTGGAGTTGCGAATTCACTTAATTGAATACATGCATCAATGGATGGGTGAAGTACAATTCCACAAGCATAAGGTTTGAAAGCATTTTTTTCAATTTCCCATGTACTGCCCCACTCTTCTAGAATCCTTTCTGGTTGACTTTCCGGACTATACACATTTAAGAAACCACGTTTTGCCTCAAGTACATGCATTGAACTTGTAAAACCCTTTCTAGCTAATAATACAGATAACAACCCATTTTGTGCTGCCTTACCGGGATGAAATGGTTTAGTCATTGTACCGAACATTTCTCTTAAACCAAAGGATTGTGTTCCCGCAAGACCAAGGCACATTGCCATTTCTTCCTCACTAAGATCTAAAATTATACCTGCAGCAACTGCAGCACCAAATACCCCGGTGCTTGATGTGATGTGAAATCCTTTTTGATAATGAGAAGGGGAAATAGCATTACTTATTCTTAGTTCGACCTCACATCCCAATATAAAAGCACGTAATAATTCCCGTGGGGCAATATTATATTTTTCTCCTAAAGCAAACACAACAGGTGCCACAGGACCACTTGGATGGTGGACAGTATCTAAATGTGTGTCATCATAATCGAATATATGAGATGCTGTTCCATTAATGAGAACAGCCGAAAGCAAATCACTTTTTTTAGAACGTCCTAAGATAGTGGCTTGTGATTCATTGGATAACTCATTTGTTACATCTAATAAGATATCTATTGATCTATGTTGTATTGCTCCAATTGTTATCCCTAACCAATTTAATATGCTTTTTTTCCATGTTCAATTATCTTATCCGGAATATCATCGTAAGACGTGTTTATTAGATGTCTTACAAGCTGTTCTGTTATCATTTTATCCTCTCCCCACTATTTATTCAATTTGGATACAGTATACCAAATAAATCCCTATGTAACAATCAATGTTATTTCTATTGTTTATTTTTTAAAAATTCAGGTGTGTTCACTGATAGTGATTAACTCATCGGGTTAGTACTTTTTGCAAATCAGCAATATTAATTATCACACAACTAATACTGGGCGGATTAAAGTCGTCTTAATGTTATTAAAAATAAAAACCCTCTGATTTAGATATATCCAAATCAGGGGATTTTTATTTTCACATTATTTTAATCTTTAGGGGCTTTCTACGTTAGGAAGTGGCCTATGCCTATAAAAGCACCTACCTTTAAGTAGGTTGGCTTTTGCCTGACTTATTTTGGATGCACAAAAATGTAAGCTTAGGAAATCCTTCTAATTATTCGTCTTGATAATTATCTATTACTTCTTTAGCAACACGGAAACTATCAATTGCTGCAGGAACGCCGCAATAAATAGCAGTTTGCAATAACACTTCTTTAATCTCGACTTCAGTTAATCCATTTCTCAATGCACCATGGACATGAAGTTTAAGTTCGTGCGGGCGATTCAAAGCTGTTATCATTGCTAGATTTATAATACTTCTAGTTTTCTTGGGTAAACCTTCTCGATTCCAAATTTCTCCCCAACAATATGTAGTAACTATCTCTTGTAGCTCTCTGTTGAAATCTGTGGCATTATTAATGGATGATTCAACATACTCCTTACCTAATACTTCTTTCCGGATTTCTAATCCCCTTTCATACATTTCTTTCATTTGTCTCTCTCCCTCGGATAATTTTTGATTTTACTTCAATTATTTTAAGCCTATTAACCTCATGAAATGTTAAACATTTGAGAAATTACCCTTTGTTCCTAACTTCTCATTAGTCAATTGCTCAAGGAATTTAATTATTTCTGTATGATCTTGCTCATCCCTTCCCATAAGATAGGCAGCTTCATATATTTCCACTACGGTAGAACCCAATAACATAGGCATTTGTGAATCGCTCGCCATTGCTTTAGCCATCTTAATGTCTTTTAATAAAAGATGCATAGAAAAGTTAGATTCAAACTTTCTCGATAAAACATAATTCGGATATTTAACGTGGGTTGAAAAGCTTTGTCCAGTGCACTGGTTGATTGTTTCAATAGCAATTTCTGGATCAACACCTAACTTTTCAGCTAAAATCATGGCCTCCGCAGTAGCATACATACTCGTAGCAGATAAATAATTATTTATCGCCTTTAAGGCATGACCGGCTCCGTTATCACCAATCAATTTTATTTGACTGCCCATACAGTTTAGTAGGGACTCTATTTCTCGGTAATCGTCTTTGTCACCACCAACCATAATTGTTAATGTTCCATTTTTAGCTCCATTAACACCTCCCGAAACTGGAGCATCGACCATACGAATATTAGATTTATTTAAAAATGCTTTCATTTTTTGTGTTTCAAATGCATAAGAACTGCTCATGTCAATAATAATAGTATTTTTTTCCATAGAATGGATCAAACCGTTATCGTTTGTTATAACTTCATTTACAATGGAGGAATCCGGAAGCATTAATATAACTATGTCACTTACTTCTCCAACCTCTGTTATGGAATTTGCTATATTAGCATTACTTTTCTCAAATGGTTGAAGGGCATTTCTATTAGAGTCATAAATAATTAGGTCTTTTCCATGTTCTATTAACCTATTTACCATCCAATGCCCCATCACACCTACTCCGATAAATCCAACTTTCTTCATTCTTATCACCTCTCAATTAATATCGCTCTCCATTGATATCAAAAATAAATCCGCACTTACCTGTACCGTATTGTGGTACACTGTACCATTTATAATTTAATCCTATTATAATTCCAACATTCTGTCAACATTATTTTTTAAAAAATAAGGCAGTTCAGAAGATGATAATCCTCCAAACAGCCGCGAAGTAGTTATAAAGTTGCCCCAAGAATGGTTGAGATCCTTTTGGCAGCATCCCTAATATCAATAGAAGCATTTTCAATTACTGTTTTTGTCACCCTTGAAGTTGGTGCGGTAAGTATAATACTTCCAATTCGGGAGTTTGACACCTACATAATCAGAAATTGCCTTTAAAGCCTGTGATGGCTTTATTTTTTT
>NZ_JBFNXI010000036.1:0-34016 GCF_040812445.1 Lentibacillus sp. L22
ATAAAATGCAAGAATCCTGCTAAAAAGTAATTAATTTTAAATAATTTAGATTAAACTGTTTTGATACCCCTCATATTCCGTTTTTCCAGATTTCAAATCTACGACCATGACCGAGGTATCTTGCTGCCCGAATTGCTGGTTACTCACAATATAGAGGTGATCATCCCTTACTTTTATAAGCGGGCGGCCCATTGCTTCCGCTTGATAGGATTTTGGCAGGTTGATCGTCTGATGTTCTGTTATTTTCTAAGCATTTGTGTCATAAGCAATGATGTTTAGTTGATTCCCTTTTGCCTTAGTGAAATATAGTGTTGTTCCATGAACCGATTCGACTTTTGCCCCTTCTCGCAACTCTTTGGGTAATGATAATTTTTCCTGCTGATTGGTTTTCAAGTCATAACGAACTACATTACTGCCGATATATGACACTTCCCCATCCTCAGGCGCAACCTTACTGTCTTCCTTCACAATAAATATATCGTTCGGTTCGCTATTACCTGCATCTTTTGGTAATACCTACATGCCTGTTGATGCATCACTTTCCATTTTTTCCGAACGGGATTGGATCGTCTCTTCACCAACGATTTTACCAGCATGTATGTCCAAGTCATATACATGCATTTCTGTATCATCGGCGCTACAAACCATAAGGAATTAGTAATCTGATCAAATGACATCGCCCCATTATCACGTAAAACGACTTCCTGTGAAACATGTTCTTCATGAATGTTGTGGCTAGCCATATTGAGATAACCTTTTGCTTTAACAATAACCCCAACAAACTGCATAACAACAGTTACCATGATTAAAGCAAAATAAATTTTGACAAATCGCTCAAATTCAAAATGAACCAGTTTCAAATAATGTTTTCATAGCTATGTTTGTTGAGTTTTCCCCCATCAATTAAAATCTGCCCGCCGTTAATTGGGGTCAGTGCCATAATCGCGTTAAGAATCGTTGTCTTTCCTGCACCATTGATACCAATCAAACAGGTAATCTCCCCTTTATTAGCGGTGAAGGAAATGTCGTTAAGTACTTGTTTACGACCAAATTTTTTCTGTACATGTTTAACTTCAATCACGCTTTTCCCTCCTGTTCATTTTTTGCTGCGTATTTTTCCTTCACTAAATCCAGCACCTCATCCACCGGTACTTGTATCGAATGGACAGCCTCAACAAAGGAATTAACTGCCTGTATAATCAGCTCTTCCCTTACCGCTTTTAACGTTTGTTCATCTTTTGTAATTCGACTGGGCAAATTGCGCTCGGTATAAATCAACCCTTCTTCCTCCATTTCTTTATAGGCTCGTTGTGCAGTATTGGGATTAATCTTTAACTTGTTGGCTAATTCCCGCCGTGACGGAATTTCCTGTCCCGGTTCCAGTATGCCTGTCGCAATTTCTTCTTTAAAATGATGAATCACTTGTACATAGACAGGATCCCGGTTATTGAACTTCATGGTTTTCATTGACCCAGCTCCTATAATTCTTGGTTATGTAGCTTTTCGAATGGTGTATCAACCGATTAATACACCATAAGCATAAAAAGTTGTGTATTAAATCGTTAATACACCCTTAAGATGTATTATACGGTTCATACACTTTGATTGTCAATGGGGGTATATGATTTTTTTAATCTTGTCCATCGTGAATTTCAGCGATTCTAGGTCGAACCCTCAGCAAAACGCACCGACTATTACCGCAAAGTCTTCATCCCGACAGACGTGAAAAAATGCGAGGATTCGACCGAGAGACGGGCTGTCATGGTAGATGTGAAAGTATCTTTTAATAACCCACTATTTGCAAATGCACCCTACACTTGTCCCGCACTTGCAGTAGTATGTTAAAATGAAACTATTGAATACCGTGTTCCATGGGAAGGATGATAAAAGATGGAAAAAACACCTGATATAAAATTAACAAGTCTGTCGTCAAAAGGTGGTTGTGGCTGTAAAATCGGACCTGCTGATTTATCACAGGTTTTGCGCTCATTGCCGCCAACTGTCCAGAATCCAAATTTGCTTGTTGGGCTGGATACAAGTGACGATGCCGGGGTATACAAATTAAATGATGAAACAGCTATTGTACAGACAGTAGACTTTTTCACACCGATCGTTGATGACCCATACAGTTTCGGCCAAGTTGCTGCAGCCAATGCCATTAGTGATGTTTATGCCATGGGTGGTACGCCGATTACAGCCCTTAATATTGTGGCATTTCCGATCTCGACATTAGATAAGAGCATTCTGGCGGAAATATTGCGTGGAGCTGGCGATAAACTATCGGAAGCAGGGGTTTCTCTTGTTGGCGGTCACTCGATTGATGATAAAGAACCTAAATTTGGTTTGGCAGTAACCGGGGTTGTCCATCCTGATAAAGTTAGAACAAATACCGGCGCAAAACCTGGCGATAAGCTCATTTTGACCAAGCCGATTGGTGTCGGCATTTATTCCTCATCGATTAAAAGGGATTTACTTACCGAAGAAGAAATCGATCGTGTTACCAAGGTGATGACTACTCTAAATAAAACAGCGTCGGAAACAATGGCGAACTATGATGTTCACGCTTGTACCGATGTCACTGGTTTTGGCCTGCTTGGTCATGCATCGGAAATGGCCCAAGGCAGTGATGTTGAAATCCGCATTATGAAAGACCAGGTTCCCGTCTTGCCACGTGTCAAAGAACTTGGTGAATCTGGTGCAGTGCCAGGTGGGACGAAAAACAATTTTGATCATGTAAAAGATATCATTACGTTCCCGGAAACAATGGATCAAATGGACAAATGGATTTTATGTGATGCCGTTACATCAGGCGGTCTGTTTATTTCCGTTGCAAACGATGATGCCGATGCTCTCCTTGCTGAATTACAAGAAAAAGGTGCGGGCGCAAAAATCATCGGAGAAGTTGCCGATGGTAAAAATGGACAAATCACTGTTCAGTAGTTTAGATGTTAGGAAGTGACAAAAGCGATGTTTCACGATATAGCATTAGATGACCTATTCGCTTTACAACAAAAGGAAGCACATACATTAATTGACGTCCGATCACCAAAAGAATTCCATGAATCGACCATCCCAGGGAGTATGAATATCCCGGTTTTTAATAACGAGGAACGGGCCGAGGTTGGTACGATTTATAAGCAGGTGGGACCGGAAGCAGCGAAAGAACGGGGGCTGGAGATATTCTCAGCCAAGCTCCCCGACTTTATCGCGGCATTCCGCCAAATTGATACGCCAAAGACCGTGTTTTGTTGGCGCGGCGGGATGCGGAGTAAAACTGCAGCAACCGTGCTTGATTTAATGGGCATCAAAGCAAACCGATTAAGCGGAGGATTTCGTACGTACCGCCAATGGGTCGTGGCAGAATTGGCCAAAGCAGACTTCAAACCGGATCTATACGTACTTAATGGTTATACCGGTTCAGGCAAAACTGCCATTTTAAAACGACTTGCACAAAACGGATACCCGGTCATAGACTTAGAAGGGATGGCGAATCATCGCGGCTCGATTTTTGGTCAAATCGGGCTGGAGCCAAGCAATCAGAAAGCATTTGAATCACAGCTGGTGCAAGCAATGTTGCGCTATCAGGATGCACCGTTCGTGTTTGTGGAAGGAGAAAGCAAACGGATTGGCAAGGCAACACTGCCAGACTTCTTTTATGAGAAAAAGGAAAAGGGCCTCCAATTATTTATCGACATGCCAATGGAGGAACGCATTCACAATATTTTAGATGATTATCAGCCGTGGAATTTACCGGAACAGTTCCTGGAGGCATTCCGGATCATTAAAAAACGAATTCATACCCCCGTAGCCAAGCAGATTGATGAAGATTTACAGCTTGGCAATTATACCAATGCAGTACAGTTGTTGCTGGAGTATTATTATGATCCCCGATATGAATATGCGGCGAAACAATACCCGGAGGATCGTAAAATCCATATCCGGGCGAATAATGTTGAAGAGGCACTGCAAGGGATTGAAAGCGTGTTGAAACAAAAAGCTGTTCACTAATTTTTTATCTTGCAACTATACCATTAATGATTCAGGAAGATTAACAGGAGAAGGAGAGTGACTCAGCATGACTAAAAACCAGACATGGCCGGAAAAGTTTGATATTCATAAACTGGTAACCATTCCAGAGGACATTGAAAAATTGATTAAGGGTGAGAAAACTTCTGTACGCCGGAATGACCGCTATGCCGACCCCGGTGATACTACCAAGCTTGATGGGCACACATTTATAATAGAAAATGTCTACCCGCAAAAATTGAAAGACGTGACCGAAGAAGATGCGAAAGACGAAGGATACCAAAGTCTTGAAGCATACAAACAAGCGATCACTTCCATTCATGAAGCCGTAGTTTGGGATCCGGAAATGGAAGTTTGGGTGCATGAACTGAAGCGGCAATAGGGTGCGATGGTTTTTTGCACCCTATTTATTTTTGTTTTAATAATTTGTCTACTGAAGCCGATTCTACTTGTTCATCCGTGATACGATATTTTCTTTTAAGCTTGATAATCCGTTCTACACTCTCATTAATTCTTTTCTCGGATAAATCTCCGTTATCGACTGCATCTTTTAATGCTTTTACCGCTTGCATAACATTTTCCTCATCATGAGCCACCATCACAATATCACTTCCCGCTTGAACGGCTTTCACCGCTGCCTCTCCAATCGCAAAGTTATCCATAATAGCCCCCATTGTCATATCATCAGTCATCACCACACCATCACCATGTAATTGGTCTCGCAGAACTCCTTGAATCACCTTCTTGGACATCGAGGCTGGGTAGTCCGCATCCAATTTTGGCAGTAGGATATGTGCCACCATCACAGCATCCGCTCCCTGCTCCATCGCATTTTCAAAAGGAGGCAACTCTGTCTGCTGTAACTGATGGATATTTTTGTCTACTTTTGGCAGTTGTACATGAGAATCCTCAGATGTATCCCCATGACCGGGAAAATGTTTGATAACCGGGATAATTCCTTCCGACTGGATCCCCTGCATTGTTTGAATACCCAGGCTGCTTACGATTTCCGGATTATCGCCGAATGACCGATCGCCGATGACCGGATTATCCGGATTACTATTCACATCCATCACCGGGGCAAAATCCATATTAAATCCAAAGGCCTGCACTTGTTTGCCCAAAGTCACACCTATGGACCGAGCATATTCTTTATCATTTCGCTTGCCAATCTGACCATTATTCGGGATCGGCGTCAATTCGCCAGGCAACCTGGACACATCGCCACCTTCCTGGTCAACCCCTAAAAATAATGGCATGCGATTTCCTTTATTTTGCGCTTTCAGGTCATTTACCAATTGTAGTGTTTGTTCGGGACTTTCCATATTATTGGCATACAAAATGATGCCGCCAACTTTATCATTGCTGATGAGCGCTTTGGCCTGCTGATCAGCCTGCGTACCATCCACGCCAGCAATAATCATTTGGCCAATTTTTTCGTCGAGTGACATATTTTCAATCATTTTTTTTGTTTTCTGATCAGTTTTTGAAGGTGCTTTGTGATTGGAAGACATTTTCGCTTTTTGCGATGAGGTGGCAGAATTTGACTCCCTGTTATTTGCGTTCATTTGATGCACTAAAAGGTAACCTCCCACAATAATAATTATAAAGATGATCAATCCCAATCCAAGTTTCTTAGCCATTTGCATCCCTCCAATATCATTAGTTCACACCTGTTAATCATCATAAACTTACTTAACTATTTTATAACAGTTTACTTTCCATTTCACCCAAATCATTTTGTTTTTAATATAATCCGGGTTAGACTATAGGAAAATCACTTGGGAGGAATTATCATGAAAAAACTTGTACCACATATTCGAATTAAAAATTGCAAAGAAGCTGTAAACTATTATCACCAAGCCTTTGGTGGGGAAATCAAAAATGTGCAAACATCGGACGGAATGGAAATGTTCAAAGGGCATGAGGGCAAATATATCCATGCTGAGTTGCATATTAATGATGGCTGTATCATTTATTTTGCAGATGTGTTTGACAATCAAATCGAAAATGGAAACAACATCTTACTTGGTCCAGACCTTGAAAGCGAGGAAGAGATAACCCGGATCTACAACTTTCTTGCCAATGATGGTGAGGTGCAGATGGAATTACAGGATACATTCTGGGGTGCCAAGCATGCGATCGTTATTGATAAATATGGAGTTTCATGGGAGCTTAACTATACGAAATAGATTGGCAATTAAAACAGGGTTCCTTTGAATGCATCATTATGAAATTTTATCTGATTTAGGTTGATATTTCGCGCGGTTCAGTCGATAGTTCCGCCTTTAGGGTTGATATACTTTGTTCCAGGGTTGATGCTATGCTCAATTTGGTTGATGTCACGCGCCATCCGGTCGATAACATACTCGATTTGGTCGATATCCCGTTTTTTAGGTTGACACCATTCTCAATCTGGTCGATAGCAAAAGCAGGACAATGGACCGGTCCCCGTCCGATCGCAATGACTGGGACAGAAGAACCATCCCACTGTCCACCGAAAAATAAGTGCCTGTCACCATGATTCCGGTGGCAGGCACTTATTTTATGCCGGGAATTGCAATTTCTTGGCCAGATGTTGCAGGTTTGGCAGCGTACTAATATCCATGTTTCCACCACTGACGATGACACCACAGTGCCGGGATTTAATTTGCTCCCGGTACTTGAACAATGCCGCCAATGATGCTGCACCAGCACCTTCAAGCAATGTTTTATTACGTTCCAGCATATATAACATCGCAGCGGCAATTTCTTCATCGTCTACCGTTACAATATCGTCTACATACTCTCTGATGATTGGCAATGTACGCTTGCCTGGTTGTTTCACGGCAATCCCTTCTGCAATCGTGGAGACTGTCTTGGCGTTTTTCACTTGATTCGTATGATAGCTTTCATACATGGCAGGTGCCCCGGATGCTTGAACCCCGATGACTTTGATGTTCCGATTAACGTGTTTTGCCCCGACAGCAATCCCGCTAATCAGGCCACCACCACCGATTGGAACAAGAATCGTGTCGATCCGGTCTTCTTGTCTGAGGATCTCCATTGCCATGGTTCCCTGTCCGGCCATCACATCCTCATCATCAAACGGATGAACGTAGACAGCTCCGGTTTGCAGTTGTCTTTTTAACGAGGCTTCATACGCTTCCTGGAACGTTTCACCCGTTAGCACTACCTCAGCGCCATAATTACGGGTTGCCTCTACCTTGGCAAATGGTGTCTTCTCCGGCATATAAATCATTGCACGGGCACCTAACTTTGCCGCTGCATGGGCAACACCTTGCGCATGATTTCCTGCTGAAGCGGTGATGACACCCTTATTTAGCTGCTCCTTCGACAGTTGCATCAGTTTAAAACTTGCTCCCCTAAACTTAAACGCACCTGTTTTTTGCTGATTCTCCATCTTGCAATAAACATGTTTTCCCACTATTTTATCTGTTGTCACTGATGTAAGCAATGGTGTACGGTGAACGATGGGAGTCAAACGTTCTATCGCAGTATGAACTTTTTCACCTGTTAATCCGCAATCCCCAATTGTGTCACTCTCCTTGATTTATCAGAATGTGTTTGTTCATAAAGACTGAGTTAACCTTATCCTATTATCAGCCAACTTATGCGCCGGTATTCTCAAAAGCTGTAATCTTGTCTTCATGCTGTAAGGTCAACGCAATTTCATCCCAGCCATTCATTAATTTTTCCTTATGATATGCTGGAAAGTCAAAGTATACTTTCTCTTTACTATCTGTATCGGTTATGCACTGATTTTCCAAATCCACACGCAATACCAGCTTGATCTTTTCCGCTTGTTGCATCCATTTATTAACCTGTGCCTCTTCCATCTTGATTGGAATAATGCCATTTTTTAACGCATTATTGTAAAAAATATCCGCAAAACTTGGTGCAATGATCACACGAAATCCATAATCAAGTAATGCCCATGGTGCATGCTCTCTGGACGAACCGCAGCCAAAATTTTCACCGGTTATTAAGATCGACGCATCTTGATATTCCGGTTTATTCAGACTAAAATCAGAACGCTTGTTACCATCATCATCAAACCGCCAATGGTAAAATACAAATTGGCCAAATCCGGTTCGCTCAATTCGTTTTAAAAATTGTTTTGGGATAATTTGATCTGTATCCACATTGGTACGATTCAGCGGATAAACCAACCCTTCATGTTGTTTAATAGCTTCCACTTCTGCCACCTCCTAACTTGCAACGCCTGTAAATTGACGAACATCCACAAAATGACCTTCAATTGCTGCCGCTGCAGCCATTTCCGGACTGACCAAATGAGTACGGGAACCATTTCCTTGTCTGCCTTCAAAGTTCCGATTAGATGTTGATGCACATCTTGAGCCTGGCGGGACCACATCATCGTTCATGGCCAGACACATACTGCATCCAGCTTCACGCCACTCAAATCCGGCTTGTTTAAAGATTTTATCAAGGCCTTCTTTTTCTGCCTGCAGTTTAATACTGAAGGAACCAGGTACCACAATTGCCCTTACACCAGGCTTCACTTGTTTGCCTTCAACAATACTGGCGGCTTTTTGCAAATCACTCAATCTGGAATTGGTGCACGATCCAATAAAGACGTGATCAATTTCAATGGACGTAATTGGCTGACCTTCCTCTAGTCCCATGTAAGCCAAGGCCCGTTGTACATCCTCCTTGTGTTCCACACTGTTTAGGTCTGGTGTTGATCCGCTTACCGGTACACACATTCCCGGGTTGGTTCCCCATGATACTTGTGGTTCAATCTCTTCCGCGTTAATCGTTACCGTTTTGTCGTAAACAGCTCCATGATCGGTAGCCAGTGCCAGCCATTCTTCGGCTAATGCATCAAACGCCTCGCCTTCAGGAACATATTCTTTACCTCGTAAAAATTCAACCGTTGTTTGATCCGGACTAATCAACCCTGCCCGAGCACCGGCTTCAATGGACATGTTACATACCGTCATTCGGCCTTCCATCGATAAATTGCGAACTGCATCACCTGTATATTCAATGACGTATCCCGTTCCGAATCGGACGCCGAATTTGGAAATGATCGCCAAAATCAGGTCTTTCGCTGTTACGCCAACACCAAGTTCCCCATCAACATGGACGTTTAATGTCTTTGGCCGTTCTTGCCAGATCGTTTGTGTCGCCAAAACATGTTCCACTTCACTCGTACCGATCCCAAACGCCAAAGCGCCAAACGCACCATGGGTTGATGTGTGACTATCCCCACATACAATTGTCTTTCCAGGCTGAGTCAGACCGAGCTGTGGACCAATGACATGGACAATACCCTGATCGGGGTGAAACATATCGGCAAGTTTGATACCATTGTCTTCACAATTCTTCTTTAGTGTTTCCATTTGTTTTTTTGCGATTTGATCTTTAACCACATCACGATGTTTGGTTGGGACATTGTGGTCCATCGTTGCGTACGTCAAATCCGGCCGGCGCACTTTCCGGTTGTTCAGACGTAACCCCTCAAACGCTTGCGGAGAGGTTACCTCATGAACTAAATGCAGATCAATATATAATAAATCCGGCTCTCCCGCTGCTTGATGTACGACATGTTTATTCCAAATTTTATCGATAATTGTCTCTGGTTTACCCATTTTGTAACCCTCCTTTGCCTAAGCATACATGCTGCAAATACTGTCCGAAACGCTTTTCGTTGTCAAATTATCTATTACGATATTGGTTAATTCTTTCGTACCGACCTGTTTACCACCATCTATTTTCAAATCGGCTGTATGATAGCCTTGATCAAGGCACCGCTGAACCGCCTCTTCAATTTCATTTGCTTCGGTTTCCAGTTGAAATGAATGCTTCAACATCAAGGCTGTCGATAAAATCATACCTAATGGATTGGCAATTCCTTTTCCAGCAATATCCGGTGCAGATCCATGGACAGGTTCATAAAGACCTTTACCATCAGACCGGATACTTGCTGATGGGAGCATGCCAAGCGATCCAGTTAAGACAGATGCTTCGTCACTAAGAATATCTCCAAATAAATTCTCGGTGACGATAGTATCAAATCGGTTCGGTTCCGTGATTAACTTCATTGCCGCAGCATCAACCAGCAGATGCTCAACCGTTACATCCGGATAATCCTGCTGCTTTTCTTCAACAATTTCACGCCACATTCTGCTTGATTCCAACACATTGGCTTTATCCACTGATGTTAAATGGTTGTTCCGCAGTCTTGCCGTTTGAAACGCCTTGTCAATAATTCGTTCCATTTCCGACCGTTGATAGGATAGGGTATCGACAACTGCATTGCCATTTTCCCACCGTTCACTCGGTCTGCCAAAATAAAGGCCGCCGGTTAGTTCACGGATAATCATAATGTCACTGCCTTTAATCACTTCTTCCTTTAATGGGGAGGCATGAAGTAATGGGGTAAATCCTTTGATTGGCCGTAAGTTGGCAAACAAACCAAGTGATTTGCGAATGCCAAGCAACCCTTTTTCTGGACGTACATGTGCAGGAAGGGAGTCCCACTTACTTCCTCCCACAGCACCTAACAAGATAGCATCAGCGTTGTGACATGCCTTTACTGTATCTTCTGGTAAAGGGGTACCAAACTGGTCATACGCATCGCCACCGATCGCATGCGTGTGAAACGTAAAACTATGACCGAATTCTGCGGCGATCGTATTTAAGACAACTTTAGCCGATTCCATAATTTCTTTCCCAACACCATCACCCGGAAGCAGTATAATTTGTTTATTCAAAAAGCTCCCCTCCTTTTAATCTGTCTTATTTGGACGCCCAGCTAATGATTCCGCCGGGCACCCTCATGTTTTTATTTACTTTATAGCCGCTTCTTTCTTTTGACTAGCCTGTTGTTGTACAATGTAACGATTGACAGCATTTAAGAACGCATTTGCCGATGCCTCAATAACATCCTGTGCGGCTCCCCTGCCATTCATTGGTTCACCATTAATCACGAGCTGTACATGTGATTCGGCTAGGGCATCTTTTCCGCGGCCAACTGAATTAAGCTGATAATCTACCAATTGCAACTCTTCTTCAATTAATGAATCCAATGTCTCATACAATGCTTCCACACTGCCCTGTCCGGTACAGGCCGCTTGCACTGTTTCCCCGGCAGGAGTTTTCAATTTGATGGACGCTGTTGGGATATTCGCCGTGCCATATTGTACCTGGAACATCTCCAACTGATATTTATCAACCTTGGACATATCTGTTTGAACCTCGGTTAAAATGGTAAACAAATCATCATCGGTTACTTCTTTTTTCCGATCGGTCAACAGTTTGAACTGATTGAAAGCTTCTTGCAGTTTTTCATCGGACAGTTCAAAGCCTAATTTCTCCACATTTTCCTTAAATGCATGACGTCCGGAATGTTTGCCAAGGAATAACGTATTCGAGCTGACACCAACCATTTCCGGTGTAATGATTTCATAGGTCGATGCATTTTTCAGTACCCCATCCTGATGGATACCTGACTCATGTGCGAATGCGTTTCGGCCAATCACTGCTTTATTCGCTTGCACATGCATACCGGTCAATTTAGCTACCAAGTCACTGGTCCGCTTTGTTTCGGCAAAATTAATTCCTGTTGCATACGGATAATGGTCGGAGCGAATTTTCAATGCTACTGCTACTTCTTCCAAAGCAACATTTCCCGCACGTTCGCCAATTCCATTAATGGCTCCTTCGACCTGTGTCGCACCATTTTCCACGGCAGCAATCGAGTTGGCAACCGCCATACCCAAATCATTGTGACAATGACAAGAAAGTCTTACCCGGTCAATGTTCGGCACATTTTCCTTCATATAACGAAACATATGGCCATATTCACTTGGCGTTGCATAACCGACCGTATCTGGCAAATTAATCACCGTTGCACCAGCGTCAATAACCTGTTCAATAATGCGGGCAAGAAACTCCAAATCGGAACGTGATGCATCTTCTGCTGACCATTCGACTTGTGGAAACTTCTGACTGGCATAGGAAACCATCTCAACCGCGGTATCAATCACTTCCTGCGGCGATTTCTTCAATTTATATTCCATGTGAATGGGCGATGTCGCCAAAAAGATATGCACGCATGGCTCCTCTGCGCTTTTTAGTGCTTCCCAGCATGCATCAATATCCGTTTTTACCGTTCGAGCAAGCCCGGTAACCGATGTTCCTTTAATGGTTTCCGCGATTGTTTTTACCGCGTTGAAATCCCCTTTGGAGGAAGCGGGAAAGCCCGCCTCTATCCGGTCCACACCGTAACGTTCCAGCTGTTTGGCAATTTCCAGTTTTTCCAGCTGGTTCAGATTCACCCCGGGGGATTGTTCGCCATCACGCAATGTTGTATCGAAAATCTTAATTTCTGACATGCTGTTTCACATCCTTTTGTTTTTGTTGAACTGGTTGCTTCACAAAGGGCATTAATTCACGTAACTCCCTTCCAACTGATGTGATGAGATGATTATTTTCTTGACGGTTAATCGCATTGAATTTTGGTCGATTTGTTTGATTTTCCTGGATCCATCCTTTGGCAAATTCACCTGATTGGATATCAGAAAGTACTTCTTTCATGCGACCTTTTGTTTCTTCATTCACGATTCGTGGTCCGGAAACAAAATCACCCCATTGTGCCGTATCCGAGCAAGAGTAACGCATATTTTCAAAGCCGCCTTCATAGATCAAATCGACGATAAGCTTCATTTCATGACAACATTCAAAATAAGCAACTTCCGGTTGATATCCTGCTTCAACCAATGTTTCGAAGCCTGCCTTAATCAGACTTGTCAAGCCACCACATAGTACAGACTGTTCACCAAATAGATCGGTTTCCGTTTCTTCCTGGAATGATGTTTCCAGAATCCCTGCCCGTGCAGCACCAATTCCATCTGCATATGCCAGGGAAAGCTGTTTGGCATTTCCGGTTACATCCTGTTCTACAGCGTATAATGCTGGTACACCTGCGCCTTCCTCATATGTTCTGCGCACCAAATGTCCCGGACCTTTTGGCGCTACCATGAATACATCCACATCCGATGGTGGTACAACTTGGGTAAAGTGAATATTGAATCCATGAGCAAAGGCAATCGCACTGCCAGGCTTCAGATTATCTTTAATACTTTCCTCATATACTTTTGGTTGCAATTCGTCTGGTAAAAGTATCATCACGACGTCTGCTTGACTAACCGCTTCCGCAACTGTCAGGGCAGTGAATCCATCCTCTTCCGCTTTTTGCTGGGATTTCCCCGGGCGAACGCCAATTACTACATCTTGCCCGCTATCTCTTAAGTTTTGCGCGTGTGCATGCCCTTGTGATCCATAACCGATTACTGCGATTTTCCTTCCTTGTAATACCTCTTTTTGAATATCCTTTTCATAAAGTACTTTTGCCATGTTTATTCTCCTCCAATATTGTGTATATTTGATATTTTAAAACCATAATGATGGTCAAATCGATAAGTAATTGATTTCTGTTACATTCTGCTGCTGTCCTCTTGGGAAAGCCGTGATTCCGGTTTTGGATAACTCCTTGATTCCATATGGACGAAGCAATGCTATCAGCGCATCCACTTTGTCAGGTTTACCAGTAACCTGGATGATCAGGCTATCCTTGCTGACATCGATGACTGAAGCGCGAAATGGTGAAATAATGCCCTGGATTTCTGCTCGCATTTGACCACTGCCTACTACTTTAATTAATGCCAGCTCCCTGGCCACCATTGCCTTATCGGTAATATCCGAAACTTTAAGGACATCAATTTGCCGATGCAGCTGTTTGGTTAATTGCTCAAGTTTTTGGAAGTCACTTACATCCACAACCAATGTCATCTTGGAAATTCCTTCTGTTTCCGATCCGCCAACAGAAATACTTTCAATATTGAACTGGCGTTTGGACAGCATCCCTGTTACCCGATTGAGAACACCGCTGCGGTTTTGCACCGTAGCTGTTATGATCCGCTTCATTTCTTCACCCCAATCATCTCGTGATTCCCCTTCCCGCTTGGAACCATAGGGAAGACACATTCCATTTTGGTTACCCGGCAATCCACAACGACCGGATCGTCATTGGCAAAGATGTCATTTAACATTCCTGGAACATCTGCTTCTTTATCAACACGAACACCGCTAATGCCATAACTTTCTGCCAATTTAACGAAATCCGGGCTGGAGATAATGGATTCAGAATATCGTTCATCATAAAACTTTTCCTGCCATTGCCGAACCATACCCAATGAACCATTGTTGACGATTAGAATTTTTACAGGCAGCTGGTAATCTTTTATCATCGACAGTTCCTGCATGGTCATTTGGAAGCCGCCATCACCAACAATGGCAACAACCAGCTCATCTGGTGCACCAAGCTGTGCGCCAATGGCTGCCGGAAAACCAAAGCCCATTGTTCCAAGCCCGCCTGACGTAACCCATTTATTCGGTTTATCAAACAAATAATATTGGGCCGCCCACATCTGATGCTGGCCAACATCCGTTGTAATGATTGCCTCACCGTTGGAAGCACGATAAACCTCTTCTATGAGCCACTGTGGGGACAATAAATCTCCTGACCGTTCATACCATAGCGGGAATTCTTGTTTCATATCCTGTAAATGCTGCTTCCATTCTTCATGCTGCGGTAGATTTACTGATTGATTCAGCAATGCCAGGAGTCCTTCTTTTGCATCCGACACAACCGGAATATCGGTCAGAACGTTTTTGCCGATTTCCGCCGGGTCGATATCAATATGGGCGACCTTGGCATTTGGCGCGAAATGTTCCAGTGAACCCGTTAACCGATCATCAAATCTTGCCCCGATATTAATCAGCAGGTCACATTCGTAAATTGCCATGTTGGCTGCATATGTTCCATGCATGCCGGCCATTCCCAAATTCAGCGGGTTTGTTCCCGGAAAACTGCCAAGTCCAAGTAATGTCGTTGTCACCGGCAGCTGGTATTGGTCTACAAACTGCTTTAATTCGGTTGAAGCTCCTCCAAATAATACACCAGCTCCAGCAAGTACCACCGGTCTTTTAGCATTTGCCAGCGCATCTGTCAGCTTAATAATTTGCAATGGGTTGGGCTTGGTAGTCGGTTGATATCCTGGTAAACACACCTCACTATTGCACTTTTCTGACAATGAAGCGGTGGATATATTCTTGGGGATATCCACAACTACCGGTCCTGGCCTTCCCGTACTAGCTATATGAAAAGCCTCTTTAACAACTCTTGGCAGATCACTAAGCTGCTTTAACTGGCAATTGTATTTCGTAATTGGGGTCGTCACACCCATTACGTCTGTTTCTTGAAAGGCATCTGTTCCGATCACATTACTGCCAACCTGACCGGTAAATATGACTAATGGGAGTGAATCCATCATGGCATCGGCAATTCCGGTAACCAAATTTGTTGCCCCTGGCCCCGATGTTGCCAACACAACGCCAGGTTTTCCGGTTACCCGGGCATAACCCTCGGCTGCATGAACCGCACCTTGTTCATGTCTTGGTAGAATGTGCTTAAATGGGGCATTGCTGCGATATAATGCGTCATAAATAGGTAACACAGCTCCCCCCGGATAGCCAAATAAGGTATCTACTTCAGCCTCTACCAATGATTCAATAAGTAATTCAGCACCAGTCATCGTCTTCTCTGATTTAACAAATTCACATTCAACCTCCGCCTTCACCTCATCATACCTCCTCATTTTTTAGATTTACGGGGTGTTTATCCCACACCTGCTTAGGTTTTTGGTTTACCACACTTAAAGGTGGGGTATTACATCCTGTTAATGCGTCGAGAATGAAAAAAGGCTCTCTCCACCCCAAAACTCTGCGTATTATCAGAATTTATCGGGATGAAAAGAGCCTTTCTCTTCACGGTACCACCCAGGTTTGCAGCACCCTCGCGAATACTGCCTTATGGAGCTAAAATAGTCAAATCAAGTAAAGAACCGTCTTTTTGAACAATTTCGCTCCTTTTGGTAACAGGTGCAACACACCCGGCTAAGCCTAGTAGGATAATCCGTTCAGCAAAGCACTCAGGGAAGATGTCGGAGTAAGATGTATTTCCGGGCTTCCAGCAACCCCGGATCTCTGAAAATACACGAACCTTATTCCTTTTTTCCCGTCATCGAGTTCAAGATTATGGTCAAGAATCTTTATAATTGATATTGCGAATTATCATACACTGTTTTTTCAAAAGGGTCAACAGGTATTTCTAACTTTTTTGATACTTTGGATAAGTTCGCGAGAAATGGTTGCGCTTACACATCCCATCCTTCAACAAACTTGTCAGTAAAGAAAAAAATAAAAAATTTTTGAGATAACTAAAACAGCAGCCCATTTTATGAAAAATGAGCTGCTACATTTCGGTTTATACCTTACTACATAGCTAATCCTTTTTATATTTCTTCTGCAAATAATCAATTAATCCCAGTGCACTGACTTGCATATCCATATTGATCAGGACATATACGCCGTGGTCATCATCAATCAATAGTGTTCGCAAATATTCCTTCACCTGCTGCAGCAATCGTCCAGCAAGCTCATCATAGCCCTTTCCTGCTTTAAAAGTGTCTTCTGCTTCTTGTTCAAACACATCCAGCCATTCAGTTACTTGTTTTAAGGCTTCTTCAACTTTTTCTGTCATGCCAAAGTGTCCGTAATAAATGCGATCAACATTCATTTGGCGTATACGAGAGATCGCCTGTCTCATTGCCTCTGGATCAAATTGATTTGGAGATGTTGATGGTAAAAATAAATCAACACCATCAGGAATAAGTTGTTCATAACGAATTCCGACAGTATCCCCGGTAAAAATGCCATCGCTTACAGGATCATAAATACTGAAATGATGTTTGGCATGACCTGGCGTATCAAAAAATTCCAACGTACAAGTCGGACTGATTTGAAGTGTATCGCCTTCACCTCTGATAATTATCCGATCTTCCGGTACTGGGATAACCGGGTCAAACAATTCCTGGAAACTATCCCCATAAACCGCCTGTGCACCCGCGATCAGCCGTTTGGGATCAGCCAGATGCCGCGCTCCCTTTGGATGGACAACGATCTTTGCATTGGGACAATCACGGATGAATAACCCTGCCCCTCCAGCGTGATCCAAATGAATGTGAGTTAAAATAATATATTTTACCTGATCCAAGGAAAAGCCAAGATCCTTCATTCCTTGCTTTACATGTTTAATGGATGGACTTGGTCCTGTTTCCACCAAAGTTAATTCTTCCTCGTTGATCACATATGTACCAGTTCGCTGGGGAACCCCCAAATCAAAACCATCGATTAAATGAATTCGTTCATCAATTTGAATTGGGTCTTTTGATCTCATTTTCTCGCCTCCTGTATTTTATCCAACTATTTCTATTATACAAAATTTTTATAGCTATGCACAAATAGAACATATAAATTCGTGTTCAAAAGGAGGATGAAAAGGACCAAGAAGTTCTAGGCGGCGTAGCTTTGAGCACCGGAGTGTACATAAAAGGTACATGAGGAGCGGAAAAGCAAGCCAACGAAGAAATTCGAAGTGTCATTTTCACCGGACTTTTTGAACATCCTCTAACAGCACATACTTTTATGATATGCGGATAAACTAACATCGAAAATTTGAAGGAGGTTATAAGATGCTAAATCAAAATCAGCAACAACAAAACATGCAACGTTCACCTCAATTGCCATCACAGCAAGATTTCGGCGGGCATGATATGTTTGATGCCCATGAAGCATTATCCACGTTAACAGGTTTAATGGAACAATATTTATTATACGAACAACACATCCAGGACCAGGAATTAATGGGAATGGCCCAGCGTCATAGCGCTTTTATCACGCAACTTTACAACACGATCTGTGAAACATTCAAAACGGGAAAAGACCCGGCTGTAAAAACACAGACGTATAACATGGAACAAAACAATAATGTGACTTACGGAATGAAACCATCTGCACCGAAAATGCCTAGTCAGTCAGTCAATGAAATTAATGATCAATGTCTTTCCGGCTTCATGCTGGGACAATTAAAATCCTGTGCATCTGCGTTTACTATGACAGCATTGGAAATGACCAACCCTGTCTTAAGACGCATTTTTCAGGATAGTATTCCGAATGTGATCGAGATGGCGTATGAGGTATTCCTGTATCAAAATAAGCATCAGTATTATCAAGTGCCACAATTACAGCAACAGGATATGCAAGCATTCCAGAACAGTTATGCGCCAGTTCAAGGAACCATGCCGCATTAGATTTAAAGGCGCTGAGCCAAAGGACAAACTACCCGCTATTGTTGACGGGTAGTTTTTTATACCTATTATTTCTGAATTTTATAGCCTAATGGTAACTTCTGCATACACCTTGCAATTATTCGGTTTTTGGTTTAGAATACATTGATTGAGGATACTATTTAATTAAGCAAACCAATTTGAGGTGAAAAAGCAATGAAGAAAATGATTTCTTCAAAAATGGGGTTCTTCTCCATTGCAGTAATTTTGGTATGGCTAAAAACTTATTTCATATATTTATTTGAATTTAATTTGGATGTCCAAGGTGGGTATCAGCAATTTCTATTGTTTATTAACCCATTAAGCTCAGCCTTGTTTTTCCTGGCCATAGCGTTATTTGCCAAGGGGAAAAGAGCGGGAATATGGATGATCATTATTGATTTTTTAATGAGCTTTCTTGTTTATGCAAATGTCGTATATTATCGTTTTAACAGTGACTATATAACTTTACCAACATTAACACAAACTAGTAATTTTGGCAGCTTAGGCGGAAGTATCGCTAGTTTGGCAGAGTGGTATGATGTGTTTTACTTTTTGGATCTCATTATCCTTATAGCTTTGTTTGTTTGGAGCAGGAAGGATTGGTCAGTCAGCCGCCTAAAAGCGAGGAAACCTTTAACCATTATGACTATTGGTATTATTGTCTTTACAGTAAACTTGGGACTAGCTGAAATCGACCGTCCACAATTGCTTAAAAGGACATTTGACCGCAACTATGTTGTCAAATATATTGGTTCCTATAACTTTGCGATTTTTGATGCACTGCAAAGCATTCACTCCTCTTCACAACGGGTGTTTGCCGATAGCAGCGATGTTACAGAAGTGGAAAACTATACAAAAAATAAATATGCTGAACCGAATTCAGACCTTTTCGGTGTAGCAAAGGGCAAAAATGTGATCAAAATTCATTTGGAATCATTCCAATCATTTTTGATTGATTATAAGTTAAATGGTGAAGAAGTTACACCGTTTTTAAATTCGTTGGTGCATGACCGAGATAAAAATTTCACGTACTTTGATAACTTCTTCCATCAAACAGAACAAGGTAAAACAGCAGATGCGGAATTGATCATGGATAACTCGATATACGGTCTCCCTCAGGGTTCTGCATTTGTAACCAAGAGTAAGAACACGTATCAAGCTTTACCAGCAATTTTGGATCAGCGGGGAGGCTATACTTCAGCTGTTCTTCACGGGGATAACAAGTCCTTCTGGAATCGTGATGAAATTTATAAACAGTTTGGAATCGATCATTTCTTTGACTCCAGTTACTACGATATGAGTGACGATAAAGTGATCAACTATGGTCTAAAAGATAAACCATTCTTTAAAGAATCCATTCCATTGCTTGAGTCAATGGAACAACCGTTTTATTCTCATTTGATCACGTTGACCAACCATCATCCGTATCTCATTGATCCGGAAGATGCGACGATTGATCCGGCAGAAACAGGTGACCCATCTGTTGACCGTTATTTCCAAACTGCCCGTTATTTGGATGAATCATTAGAGCAATTCTTTAAGGACCTAAAAGAATCCGGCTTATATGATGATTCGGTAATCATGCTTTACGGTGATCACTATGGTATTTCTGACAGACATAACCGGGCCATGGAACAAATTACCGATGAGGAGATTACTCCATTTGAAAATGCACAATTACAACGTGTGCCATTTATGATTAAGATACCTGGTGTTAAAGGTCAAGGAGTTAATCACACGTATGGCGGAGAAATGGATGTTATGCCTACATTGCTCCACTTGGTAGGGATTGATGCACAGGATTACATTCAGTTCGGTACAGATCTCTTTTCCAAGGATCATAAAGATTTTGTTCCATTCCGAAATGGCGACTTTATGACACCGGAATACAGTAAAATCGGCAGTAAATATTACGACAACGATACTGGTGAAGTAATCGAAGAAACAGACAAGATGAAGGAAA
Source organism: Lentibacillus sp. L22 (assembly GCF_040812445.1). Taxonomy (NCBI): domain Bacteria; kingdom Bacillati; phylum Bacillota; class Bacilli; order Caryophanales; family Bacillaceae; genus Lentibacillus; species Lentibacillus sp. L22. The sequence goes on from NZ_JBFNXI010000036.1 coordinate 20,251, forward strand.
CGAAAGATACCGTTAACCATGAATTGGAACTTTCCGACAAGCTTCTATTTGGGGATTTATTACGTTTCTACAAGCCAAATGATGACTGGAAACCAATTGATCCTTCTGATTATCGGTATGGGAATGATGAACAGGAAGATGAAGCCGAATAAAGATTGGCGAGATAAATCTTAGAATAAAAAAGAAGTAATCAACGGGAAATCCTGATGATTACTTCTTTTTTTATAAAAACTCAATCTAATAACCGGTTATTTTCGTCAACGGTCATAACTCGTGCTTCTCTGGATTCATTCTTCTCCGGCAAAATGCCTGTGCCTTTACAAACACTGCAATTGTATTGCCAGCCCTCATCATCTGCCAGCATGCCTGTTCCTTCACACGCTTTACATGTTTGTTCACGGTTAACCATTCTTATTTCCTCCTGACTATGCAAGTTGTTGACGATCTTTCACCCAATTGATGATGCCGCCTTTTAGCATGATGTCAATTTGACGTTCAGATAACGCATGGTTTACTTTTATTTCCTGATTTTTGTCCTTCACCTGAATCGTAAAGGAATTTCCCTGTTTGATTTTGTTATGCAAATCATTTAACTCCAATGTATCCCCTTGTTCCAACGTGTTATAATCATCTTCATTTGCAAAGGTCAATGGCAGTACACCAAAGTTGACAAGGTTTTGCCAGTGGATGCGGGCAAAGTCCTTCACAAGAGCAACACGTAAGCCAAGATACCTCGGTGCCAGTGCCGCATGCTCACGGCTGGAACCTTGTCCGTAGTTAAATCCACCAACTATCGCATGCCCCCCATGATCGACCGTTTTTTTACCTCGATCATAGTACGTGTCATCGATGATTTCAAAAGCGAATTTACTTATTTCTGGCAGATTGCTGCGAAATGGTAAGACTCGTGCGCCACCAGCAAGAATTTCATCAGTGGAAATATTGTCACCCATTTTTAATAAGATCGGCAGTTCCAGGTGATCCGGGAGTTTATCCATTTTCGGTATGGATGCGATATTCGGTCCTTTTTGCAATGTAACTTGTTTTGCTTCTTCGTACGGGAGCGGCTTATCAAGCAAATTAACATCGATGGTCGGCTTTTTCGGTTCCCTTACTTTTGGATAAGCAAAGTCCAGTGTTCGCGGATCCGTTATTTCACCTTTTAAAGCGGATGCCGCTGCTGTCTCCGGGCTGCAAAGAAATACGCTGTCTTCCTTTGTACCTGAACGTCCAGGGAAATTTCGCGGTGTTGTTCTGAGACTATTTCTGCCGGTAGCCGGTGCCTGCCCCATCCCGATGCAGCCGTTACACCCTGCCTGATGCAATCGTGCGCCTGATTGGAGGAGACTGGCAATATGACTTTCTTTGACAAGATCTGTTAGCATTTGCCGGGAAGTTGGGTTGATGTCGAAGGAAATCCCATCTGCAATATGTCTGCCATCGACCATTTCCGCTGCAACTGCAAAATCCCGAAAACCCGGGTTTGCCGATGACCCGATATATGATTGGTATATTGGTGTGCCGGCAATCTCCTTGACTGTTACTACATTTCCCGGACTGGAAGGTTTCGCAATCAGAGGTTCCACCTTGGCCAGGTCAATTTCTTCATCAATATCATAGGTGGCACCTTTGTCGGCGACTAGTTCCACCCAATCATCTTCCCGGTCCTGTTCTTTTAAGAAATGTTTAATTTCGTTGTCGGAAGGAAAAACCGTCCCTGTCGCTCCCAATTCCGCGCCCATATTGGCAATCACATGACGATCCATTGCACTAAGCGTTTCGACCCCGGGACCATAATACTCAATAACCCGTCCAACACCGCCTTTTACATCATGCCGGCGCAACATTTCCAAAATGACATCTTTTGCACTTACCCAATCCGGGAGTTTGCCAGTTAGTTTAACCCCCCATACTTTTGGCATTTTTACATAAAATGGTTCACCGGCGATTGCCAGCGCAACATCAATCCCGCCTGCACCCATTGCTAACATCCCCATACAGCCATTTGCACACGTATGACTGTCAGATCCCAATAGTGTCTTTCCAGGTTTGGCCAACCGCTGCATATGTACCGGATGGCTCACACCATTTCCTGGACGGCTGTAATGTATCCCGAAACGCCTTGTCGCGCTTTGTAAAAAAAGATGATCATCCGGATTTTTACTGTCCACCTGAATTAAATTATGATCGACATATTGAGCCGAAGCTTCTGTTTTAGCCCGATCAAGCTCCATTGCTTCCAACTCGAGCATCACAAGCGTTCCTGTTGCGTCTTGTGTCAATGTCTGATCAATTTTCAGACCAATTTCCGTGCCAGGTATCATCTCCCCCGAAACAAGGTGGTCCTTTATCAACTTTTGCGTTACATTCAAAGGCATGACATGTACCTCCCTAAATAATTATCAACCTCTACCTAGTTTATAAATAATCAAAAAATGTATACATAAAAAAGCGGAAGTGAACGTTTAGCGGTGTGTGGTTTAGGCTGGTTTTGTGGACAAGGTTATTTCGTCTAAGTTCGGTGATTTGCTGAGAAAAATTGGGTGAATTTACTGTGAAAAGAGCCTTCTCGGTTGGTTGGAAAGGAAAAGCACGGGAACAGTCTAACAGCATTTCCCGGTTAACACCAAGAAATCAAAACGAAACAAGAGAAGTCATTCCCTTGTCTCGCTAAAATTTTTGTCCATAATATTTATCAAGGGAGAAGCCACGGCCAAGGATTTCTGATGCATTGATGAAAACAACAAATGCAGTGGGGTCTTCCTGTTGTAAAATATGTTTCAAGTTCACTGCTTCCCTTTGCTCGGTAACGCATAAAATCATTGTTTTGTTTTCGTTGGAATATCCGCCTACCGTACGAATCTTGGTTAATCCCCGATCTATTTTGTTACGGATAATCGCCTGGATTTTTTCTTCGTTTTCCGTAATGATCAAGATTAACTTGGTTGATGCCGTTTGTAACTGCACCATATCAATTACCTTGCTTGTCACATAAATGCACATTAAAGCAAACAGTGTAAGTTCCAAATTAAATACAATGATGGATGAAATAACAACCAGCCCGTCAACAATAAGCTGGGAATATCCGCTGGACAACCCGGTAAACTTTTTAACAATTTGTGCAATAGCGGCAGTCCCTCCGGTAGAACCATTCCCTTTATAAACGATACCCAGGCCAACGCCAAGCACGATCCCACCGTAAAGAGCACCGAGAAATGGATTAGTTATGGTATATGGAACGTTTGCTGTCAGATAAATAATAAATGGTACCCAAAGTGTTCCTACAAGCGTTTTTCCCCCAAAATCTTTGCCAAGTAAAAACCATCCAATGATAAAAATCGGAATATTAATGGTGAATTGTGTAAGTGCAGGACTTACACCATACATACCGTTCAAAATGGTACTGACACCAGAAATGCCACCAGCTGCAAGTTTGGCCGGTAATAAAAATATATTATAAGACAATGCGACAAGTGTTGCGCCAATTATTACTTTGGCGTAATCATATAACGTTTGTTTTGCGTTTTTTTGTTTAACCATTTTCCTTTTCTCCCTTAACGAACATCGATATCTTGATTTTAAATTTGTTTATCGGTACTGTCAATTTCTTGTAAAGTTCCATCCAATACATGATTCAACAAATTGCACATATACTACGCTTGTAAATTCTATTTACCTTCATAAGGCGGTGGAAATTGTGGGAAGAGACGACCATAACAATAAAACCAACAGTAAGAACTTTCTTGCTCAGACCCCAAAGAACATGAAGTCAGATGGAATTGATGTTGAATTCTCTGAAGCACTGGCTGATGAAGAGGATAAAGAAGCTCAAGCGAGAAGCCGAGCAGCAGAAAAACGTATTAAAAGTAAATAGTTATTTAAGGGACGGGAATCAGTCCGTCCCTTTTTCATATTTCACTAACTACCGGTTATACTACGTGCAGGAGGTGATCGTATGGGACAAGCATATCGATGCCCAAATTGTAAAACCAATCGTTCCAGATTTAATATCATCAAGCAGATTGCACACCCGGTAAAACTTGATGCTGAAACGGGCGACATAATCAATGATTATACAGACGATGAAGTAGAGATTTATCATGTTAATTATAATGGTCCGGAATTTAGAGTTCAATGCGGTGTTTGCGGATTGATAGAAGATGAACAGACATTTAGCAAATTTGCTGCATACGATGGGTGAAATCCCGGAAGTAATGACATTATTGTGAAAGAATGACATACTACTTGTATAAGCAGTTGTTCCCTTTGTACAATAAAAGTAACAACATTGGTCTGGGATGATAACAATGAAAAAAGTGGAAGACTATCTCAATGATGGAATGTATGGTGTTCGTATGCCAAAACAGGACGAGCGGATTCACTATTTGGGTACATTACGGGAACGCGTTGTCCTGGTCTTAACGAAGGGACAAGTCATGTCGGATAAAGCAATCCGGCAATTGGAACAAGCCATGCAAGAACACCCGGATACCAAATTATTACTAAATGGGCATATCCCCTACCGTTTTTTTGAACGGGAAAAGGAATTGGCTTTAAAATATCATATCCCCTATTCAAATGTAACAAACGAGCAGTCTGATTCTGACATTGGCGCCGTTTTAACCTATGATTATGCTATCGACAAAGAGAATATTTTTGTCGATGATGATGAAGCAATCGAAAATAACAAGAAAGATGAACCACAGTCTTTCTTTACGAGAATGAAAGAATGGTTTTTCCCCTCAACGTGACACTACGATTGAAGCTATTCGGTTTCATGCATAGAGCATTTGCTTTACACCTGGTAAGCGTTTACCTATAATATATAGTAGTGCGTGTTCAAAAAGAGGATAAAAAGGACCGAGAAGTTCTAGGCGGCGCAGCGTTGAGCACCGGAGTGTACATAAAAGGTACATGAGGAGCGGAAAAGCAAGCTAACGAGCTTCAAAGGAAGGCCGACTAAAAACGGGCTTGCGCTCAGGCGTCGGCATACCCCTTTTAAAGGGGCATGTCATTTTTACCGGACTTTTTGAACATCCTCTAGTAAACACTTTTTTCACAGGGGGAATTTTTAATGGCAACAATCAAAGAAGGGACCTTACTATGGGAACCTGATGCAAGCAGAAAACAACATTCCAATATCAATACCTATATGAACTGGCTTAAACAAGATAAAAATTTGGATTTCCCGGATTATCACTCCTTATGGAATTGGTCGGTAACAGAACTGGAATCATTCTGGGAAACCATTTGGGAATATTTTGATATTCAGGCCAAACAGCCATATGAACAGGTTTTAACTACGCATCAAATGCCAGGCGCGAAATGGTTCTCAGGTGCTACGATTAATTATACGGAACATATTTTCAGAAACTATGATAAAAATAAACCAGCTATTATTCATTCCTCCGAGTTACGTGCAACCTCTGAAGTTACCTGGGATACACTTTATCAGGATACAGCATCATTACAGCGGACATTGCAACACCTTGGTGTACAAAAAGGAGATCGGGTCGTTGCATATGTTCCCAACATCTATGAAGCGGTTGTCGCATTTTTAGCCACAGCCAGCCTTGGTGCAATCTGGTCCAGCGCTTCCCCCGAATTTGGAACTCAAAGTGTGATTGACCGTTTTAAACAAATCGAACCTAAAGTCATGATTACAATCGACGGATACCGTTTTGGCGGAAAGGAATTTGACCGTACGAATGTCGTTGAGAATATTCAGTCGGAACTGCCCACATTAGCGGCAACCATTATGATCCCTTATTTACAGGACAATCCACAAACAGATACACTAACAAATGTAACCATGTGGGCAGAAGCTGTCACTACAAGCCTGGAGTTAAGCTTGACCTATGAGTATGTTCCGTTCAATGACCCGCTGTGGGTGTTATTCTCATCTGGTACAACCGGAAAACCGAAACCGATTGTTCAAAGTCAGGGTGGTATTTTACTGGAACATCTAAAGGCACTGACTTTTCATGCCGACCTTGGAGAACAGGATCGATTCTTTTGGTTTACAACAACCGGATGGATGATGTGGAATTTCCTTGTTGGCGGACTATTAACCGGCAGTACGATTATTTTATATGATGGCAGTCCTGGTTATCCGGACAAAAATATGCTTTGGGAATTTGCCGAACAAACCAAAATGACCGTGTTTGGAACAAGTGCCAGCTTTATCACCGGTTGTATGAAAGACGGCATCACACCTGGTAAAGATTTTGATTTAAGCCATTTGCAAAACATTAGTTCAACTGGCTCACCGTTACCGCCAGAAGGTTTTCAATGGTGTTATGACCATGTAAAACATGATTTGTGGATTGCTTCCGTTAGTGGCGGAACGGATATATGTACCGCATTTATCCTTGGCCTTCCAATCCTGCCTGTTTATGCAGGGGAACTGCAATGTCGCGGGTTGGGAGCAAAAATTGAAAGCTACGATGAGCAGGGCAAGCCGCACATGAACGAAGTTGGTGAGCTCGTCTTAACGGAACCATTTCCATCAATGCCAATTTATTTCTGGAACGATCCCGATGGCAGCCGCCTGCACGACAGTTACTTTGATGAATTCCCTGGGATTTGGCGACACGGTGACTATCTAAAAATAACCGATCGGCACACATGTGTCATTTATGGCCGTTCAGATGCAACGATTAACCGTGGGGGCGTACGAATGGGCACAAGTGAAATCTATCGGGCTGTTGATCAGGTGTCATCTGTAGCCGATAGTTTAATAGTTGATATTCCAGACACCCAAGGTAATTCATTTGTGCCTTTATTCGTGATCATGAAGGATGGCTATGAATTGACAGAGGATATCAAACAACAAATAAAACGGCAAATTAAGGAACAGTGTTCACCAAGACACGTGCCAACAGCGATTTATCAAGTTCCGGATGTTCCCAAAACATTGAATGGAAAAAAACTTGAAGTCCCTATCAAAAAAATATTAATGGGAAAAGACGTTGAGCAGGTTGTAAACAAAGGATCATTGGCCAATCCGAAATCACTGGATTACTTTATCAGATTCGCCGACGAACAAATGAAAACTATAAAATAACGACCTAAAAAACCACAGATTAGCCTGTGGTTTTTTATATTTTCGCTGAAATTGTGAATTTCAGCGAAATCGTTGCCGGGGCCAGCTTTTTTATGGCAAACTGTAGCGTTTTTTTGTCGAACTCCAGCGAAACATACTGATCTGCCAACATGAAAAAAATATCTGAGCCAAAACGCATTCACAGTTCCAGCCATTATTTGTCATCTAACGTGGTCAGTGCTCGGTTATGACGCAATAAACGAATGAACACCTCTAAAGCTTTTGTTTGAAAAGGCGATTTCGTCACGATCGAAAATTGGCGGGTAAATGGCAGTCCTTTCAATGGAATGATTTTGAGAACCCCATGATTCAATTCCTTCTGGATGGCCCATTGTGATAATAAGCTGATCCCCAAGCCTGCTTCCACCGCTTCCTTAATCGGCTGGGTACTGCCAAAATTCATTAATTTTCCAGGCGTGAGTTCAAAACGATGAAACATGTTCTCTGTTGCTTCTCTTGTACCCGACCCTTGTTCACGGACAATCCATGTCTCCTGTTCCAAATCGTGGATGTTGACCTTTTCCTTTGTCGCCAGGGGATGATTTGCCGGAGCAACAACAACCATGTAATCCTCAGCAAACTCCTCTACCATCAAATGCTGATCCTTAAAATGGCCCTCGACAATGCCAACATCCAACTGATGGGTTGCCACCAAATCGGCAATTTCCGATGTATTGCCAATCGTAACTTCCGGTTGAATATCCGGGTATGTCTCCAATAACTTGGCAATAATACGCGGCAACACATATTCACCAAACGTATAGCTCGCCCCAATTGATAATGGACCATTGGCTTTATTCACCAAATCATCCACCAAATGCTGCATGTTCGTATATAATCCAAGGATTTCCTTTGCATGATGGTATACAATCTCGCCAGCCTTATTCAAGCGAACATATTTATTCGTCCGCTCTAGCAATCTTGTTCCGAGATTCTGCTCAAATGTGCGGATATACTGGCTTACCGCCGGCTGGGTCATATGGAGCTCCTCTGCTGTCCGGGAAAAATTTTTCTTTTCAGCTACTGTTACAAATACTTGTAAATGTTGATCCACACCTCATCACCACCCCATTTTCTATTATATAAATTTACTTATTATACCTATTATAATGATTTATTTTCCTTATTGAAAGGAATACCCTATGCTAATACTAGGAGGTGTTGATATGGCATTGGAAAATTTGCGACAAGAGGAAGTTGAGGAATCTTCGGAGGCAATCCAACAAGAAAAAAAACCAGAACCATCACCAATTTGGAAATGGATTGGTGGTGTTGCATTTACTTTTTTGATTGCCTTATTGGGCTTCCTTTTAGCGTTGGTGCCTGGATTTGACCATGTTGGGCAGCTGGCATGTGCCATTATTATTGCAGTCGTTTATCGACAAATTTTTGGTTATCCGGAAGCATTACGGTCAGGTATTGCCTTTTCATCCAAACGACTGCTGCGTGCGGCAATTATTTTATATGGTCTGAAATTAAATATCGATACTGTACTTCATGACGGGATTGGCTTGCTTGTCCGTGATGCCGGGGTGATTATTTTTGCCATCCTTGCAACGATCTGGATTGCTAAGTTATTCAAGGCGGACAAAAACATTTCCTTATTATTGGGAGTTGGAACTGGCATCTGCGGAGCCGCTGCCATTGCCGCAGTTGCACCGATTGTAAAATCAAAGGATGAAGATACGGCGATTGGTGTGGGAATTATCGCTCTCATGGGTACGGTGTTTGCGATGGGCTATACCATATTACGTCCATTTTTGCCATTGGATGCTATTCAGTATGGCATATGGTCGGGTTCGAGTTTACATGAAGTTGCCCATGTAGCCCTGGCAGCCGAACCAGCTGGAGATCAGGCAACAGCTATTGCTTTACTCGCAAAATTGGGCCGTGTGTTTTTACTTGTACCACTTTGCTTCATCTTCATCTATATAATGAAACGGAAAAACAAAGGATCTGAACAGTCAGATGCAAAAATTGAATTCCCATGGTTTTTAGTTGGATTTATTATTTTAAGTTTGTTAGGAAGTTATGTATTTGGTCATTCCATCCCTGTATCAGATAGCGTTATGAATGCGGTCTTCAACATTACGACATGGTTGCTCACCGCTGCGATGGTCGGCCTTGGATTAAATGTCAGCTTGCGTGATCTGCGGACGAAGGCATTAAAGCCATTAATCGCGATGACCATTACATCCGTTTGTTTATCTGTGATTGTTTTCTTTATCGTGTAGAGACAGACATATAGGACAGGGCAGGAAGAACATGCTCTGTCCAACTATTTATTAGCTTACTCAAAATATTAACACGCCATCTGCTCCATATGGCGTGTTAATATTCCAGTCAGAAAATAATGTATTCCAATCATGGTTAACACGTATGATTATGTAGGTAGATTCGCAAATCAATTTTACCTTGCTTGTCAACAATGACCCCTTCGCTTTCCAGAGAGAGTTTTTGTATTTCGTGTAATTCTTCATTTTTGATGCTAATGATGCCTTGCGCATTAACAACCCGATGCCATGGAAGATGATACTTCCTGCTCATGGAATGTAGAACACGAGCCACTTGTCTTGCTGCCCTGGGACTACCGGCGATTTTGGCAATTTGTCCATAGGTCATGACCCGCCCTTCAGGTATGTTGGATACGATTTTAATGACATCAGTTGTAAATGGCTGCATACGAAATCCCCCACATAAGATCCTGTAACACTTCTATTTTATAACATAGCAATGATAAATTCATAACCCGTACCATGTTTCTACTGGAATAATATAAGCACATCAAGCATTACTTGATGTGCGCTTCTCATTATCCGAATAGTTTTTCAGCATTTAAATAGCCATTACCTTGAACGTTAGGGGGCTGTCCGATATCTTCACATGCCTGTATGACCTTTTGCTTCACTTGATCCGGGGTGAGATTTGTTTCCTTTTGCAAAATCTGTGCAACTACACCTGCAAAAATTGGTGTTGCCATCGACGTCCCTGATAAAGAAAAATAATTTTTCCCAACACGTGCACCGAAATATATTCGATCAAGATAAGACCCCGGCGACCGAAGTGAAATGATATTCACACCAGGTGTTAACAAATCAGGTTTAACCAAACCATTCACGGTTGGACCCCGACTGGAAAAGTCAGCTACCACATCATCAGATCGATCAATGGTATCGTTATCGTTAACAGCACCTACCGTAATAACTTTAGGACTGATTCCTGGGCTTGAAATAGTTCGTTCCTCAGGTCCTTCATTACCAGCCGCCACACAAACAACAATCCCGTTGTTCCACGCTTTGTCAACGACTCTCACTGCTGGATCATTCTCTGCCGATTGCTGTGCTTTGGACCCAAGGGATAGCGAAAGTACGTTAATGTTATACCTTGATTGGTTTTGGATACACCAATCGATACCTTCGATGACAGTGGAAAGAGATCCGGAACCTTTTTTATTCAGTACTTTGACACCGACCAAGTTTGCTTCTGGTGCAGGTCCTCGATATTTTCCATTTGATGCAGAGCCATCCCCCGCTACATCCCCTGCACAATGGGTACCATGTCCATTATCATCGTAAGGTTTGGTTTTATTTTTCACCAAATCCTTAAATGCAATGATTCGCCCTTTTAAATCCTGGTGTGGATGAATTCCTGTATCAATCACAGCAACGGTAATATCTTTTCCCGTTAAACCAGATTTTTGTAACTGGTTAGAGCGAATTGCAGGAGAAGCAGTATCAAGTAATATTGTCATCTTTCTATCATAATGAATCTTTTTGATATGTTGGCAGTTGTCAAGCAGTCGTTCCAGTTTATCAATGGACAATTTGGTTGAACAGCTGCAAATCGAATGGAATGGACGAGGAGACATGCGGGTAATTTTTTTAAAATCGTTTAGACCATGTTGGTAAGATTGGTTATGAAAATCAATGACAACAGGTAACCGCTTCGTCTTCTTCCTTATATGTTCTACTGGCCGGTGTAAAAAACATGGGATAGAGCGAAAAGGATGACATAATTTTACCAATTCCTGCCGCATATTCCTATCCAGTTTGTCTCCCATACGCCGAGCCAGCTGAACCATTGCAAAGCCAAGCATAAGCAATCATTCCTCCCTGTATATTTACGTGACACGATATGTTACGTCATCTTACAAGGGAATGAATGATGAATTGGTGCAACCTATAGCAAAAAAGGCAAAAAACTAGCTGTAAAATAGAGGATTCGTTGATATTGCAATGTCCAGAGTTTCATATAAACTATTTTCACCTGCTTTTGTAATTTTTACTGCTCGTTCCGGGAGCATTTCAAGCCAATTTGAGATTATTTAATACATAGGTTGTAAGCTTAATTTTAAAAAACAAAATGAATTATTGATTACTTTTCTCATAACGTTTTTGTAACTTGTATCGGTGAGATTGAAAAATATCTTCAAGGGGTATGTCATAGTTTATTGCAATAACAATAATGTTACCAAAACATCGTCCAATTCTTCGACCAGCTCTCGAGTTAAATCTTCATATGTTTCAGTTTTCTTATCAGGTCTATCACGACCAACTTCCAAAGCTCTTATTGCCCTTGCCACTTCTCCTGTCTCTTCGGTTAGAAAACCTATACGTATGAAAATATCAAGTTCGGTCCAACCTCTTGTTTCGTAATATTCTTTGATCCATGATTGAAATTCAGTAGTATTCAAAATGTTAACCCTCTCTTCCTATTTAAGTTTGACAAAAAAATCTATATAATAGTAACAGATGATTCAATCGATATGGAGGAGATGAAAGTGAAAAGGTTAGCTGTTTTTTGTGGGTCTAGTGACGGAGCCTCTGATACATATAAAAAAGGTGCTATTTAGTTGGGAAAGGAGTTGGCGAACAGAGGAATAACACTTGTGTATGGTGGTGCAAGCGTTGGATTGATGGGAGCAGTGGCAAATACAGTCTTAGAAAACGGTGGACAAGTAATTGGGGTGATTCCAGAAGTGTTAGAGGATAGAGAAATTGCACACCCTAATTTAACTGAAATATTTGTTGTCCAATCCATGCACGAACGAAAATCAAAAATGGCTGATTTGGCAGATGGATTTATTGCCTTGCCGGGAGGACCAGGGACGCTAGAGGAGTTTATGGAAATATTCACGTGGGCTCAACTAGGATTGCATCAAAAACCTTGTGGACTCTTTAACATTAACCACTACTATGATCCTCTCGTTTCTCTTTTTAATCATATGGCAGATCAGCAATTTTTAGATGAAAAGTACCGTTCTATGGCCCTTGTGGATTCATCACCTGAATCTTTAATTGAAAAATTTCATACTTACCAACCACCAGCTGTAAAAACTTATATTAAAAGCAATCAAACATAAGCTAAGGTAGACTTTTTTAAAGGGTATATTTCAGAGTAATAGGAAACTAATCTCTTTTCATAGAACTATAAACTAGTAATCGGAGGAATATAAAATGAATGACAATTTCACTATTATCCATGAACCACCGAGGCCTACTGAATACAACGAATTACGACTAGAGGGAGGCATAAGTGGTAAGTCACAAGAGGCCGCAACGGTTGGCTTAAAAAATTCATTGTTTGCAGTTTGTATTTATGATGAAAAAACTTTAATTGGTATGGGACGTGTAATCGGCGATGGTGGTACCTCATTTCAGATAGTTGATATCGTAGTAAAGCCAAATTACCAAGGGCAAGGTCTTGGAAAAAGGGTTATGAAGGAAATAATGGATTATCTCGATGAAAATACGTACCCTGGCTCTTTTGTGAGTCTAATAGCCGATGATCCAGCCAACAATCTTTATGAACAATTTGGATTTAAGTATACCTATCCTAGATCACACGGTATGTATAGAATGTATTAGGTTGGGCGAGAAGTTGAACAAGTTTTTTGGAATTAAATTTGATTACGACATTGAGGAATAACGTTTCCCACCCAACAGGAAGACAGCTATCGGAGTAGGAGTACGGAATGAATTGTTCCTGCCTCTTTTCATCCTTCCAATCCATAAAGCGATCCCTGGCCGCCATCTTGTATGCGGCCTGGTTAAAACTAATCGCACTGACGTGGCGGTCGTCTAGCCAAATCAAGTATTTCATACGTGGTCTAATAATTTTTTGATGTCCAAGGTAATGGTAAGCCTGGACAAGTTGATTCCACAAGGATTCATGTTCACCACGGCTTACTTGTTCTATGGTTAAAGATGATTTCACCAGGTAAAGATCTGCAACAATTGGTGTATCATCTGTATTGTAAATATTTGTTTTTAATTTCATTGTAAGTTCCTTTTGGTGTAAGTTCCTTTTGTCATTTTTGAGAATACGAAAACAAAGACGATTGTATCGCCATCCGGGTCCTCTACTGTTAGAGTAACGTATACATTTTGGTTTGTTTAGTTTTTTTAATCACGCTGTAGTGGTTCAATTGTGGAATTTCACTTGAAAAATAATAGGGAAGGGTCTATAATTAATTAATGTGTTCAGATTATAGTAAATGGGGCATTAGCTCAGCCGGGAGAGTGCTTGCATGGCATGCAAGAGGTCGCGGGTTCGAGCCCCGCATGCTCCATCAAATAAAAACCACCATCTATTCTAGTAAACTGAACCCTATAAAACAGACACGGATAAAAAACTACTTATCCGTTCCGTTTTATAGGGT
>NZ_JBFNXI010000037.1:0-32545 GCF_040812445.1 Lentibacillus sp. L22
CCGGTGCTCAAAGCTACGCCGCCTAGAACTTCTCGGTCCTTTTTATCCTCCTTTTTGAACACGCACTTATAAGGCTTGTATTATTATACTTATTTTATTTTATCAAAATTATACCATCTTGTGGTAAAAGACAAGCTTATTGAATCATTCTTCGGTTACATAAATTCTTGGCACCCGTTTGCCGATGTTACAGGGAATCTCATAATTAATCGTGTCCAGGTAACGGGCGACTTCATCCATGCTGATTGCATCATTGCCCTGTTTGCCGATTAGTGTTACCTTTGTCCCGATTGGATATTCCTTGTCCAAATGAATCATCGTTTGATCCATACAAATTCTTCCAACAATCGGCATGCGTTTTCCACCAACCAATACTTCAAACCCCTGTAGCTTACGAATCCAACCATCAGCATACCCGATTGGTATCGTACCAATCCATTCCGGTTTTTCCGCTGTATGGGTTGCACCGTAACTAACGGATTCACCGGCATCTATTTGCTTCACATGAATGAGCCGGCTATGTAGCGAAAATGCTTGCTTTAAGTCAATCATATCTTCTTGTTTCACGGTTTCTGACGGGTATAAACCATACATGGCAATGCCAAACCGAATAAAATGATACATGTCATCAGGAAAGCGAATCGATGCAGCGCTATTTCCTATATGAATCGCCACAGGTGACCGCCATCGTTTGTGAAATGTCTGCCATAGCGATTGAAATCTTGCTTGCTGTCGTTTGAAATAGGTCAAATCTTGTTCATCTGCTGTGGCAAAATGGGTATAGATGCCGGTTAACCGAACGTTTGGCGCATCGGCCAATTCGTCGACTAACTCCTCTAATTCGGTTTCTGTACGAATTCCTACCCTGCCCATGCCAGTGTCCCATTTCATGTTTAGTTTAAGCGGCTGGGCAAACTGGTACAATTTCACTTGCTCCATCCACTCCTTTTGAAAGAATGTCAGAGTAAGTTGATGATCAGCAGCAATCGGGGTATCCTCCGGGGCAACCCAGCCAAATACCAGAATAGGCACTGTTATACCTGCTTCTCTAAGCTCCAACGCTTCCTCCAAAAGCGCGACAGCCAATGCATCTGCACCCGCTTTGAGCGCACGTTTGGCAACTTCCACGGCCCCATGACCATACCCATCCGCTTTTACTACAGCGAACATTTTCGTTTCTTCAGGTAATTTTTGCTTCATTTGCTGTACATTGTAACCAATTGCATCCAAATTCACTTCCGCCCATGTCTCCCGGTAGTGCACTTTCTCTTGCATCATACACCATTCCTTCCTTTGGGACACAGGGACGGTTCTCCTGTCCCGCGGGACAGGAGAGCCGTCCCTGTGTCCCAATTATTTCGTTTTCTTATGTGCCTGTCAAGAAATTTTGATAAGAGAAAAGCAGACCTCCTCTCCAGAAGAATCTGCTTACAAGCGATCATTCTACTTCACTGCTTTGCCTTGGACTGATTTCGCAACATCAATTAACTCTTCCTTTGTCAAGTCCTCACTTGCCAGATAAAAGTTCATCCCATCATTGTTCCATTGAATCGCACTATCGGAAAGTGCTCCAATAGAATGTCCAAGATTAACAATATCGCCTCTTACTTCCTGGGGAGCAGCTAATGTTTGCTCAACTTCTGCCTGCTGCTCAATCAAGGTGAAATTCTTTTCTCCGGTATAAGTCATAATCACTCGTTTCCCATTCGCTGTTTCCACTTCTTTTTGTTCGGAAAGCTCTGCCCCAGCCATTTCTAATGGAAGTGCTACCTTGAATGATTCTGTCTTCGTCTTGTTGGCATCCGTCTGCTTCTCGGTGTCCGAGTTCTGATTCTTATCACCGGAGACAGGTGCTTCAGCCGTACCAGAGCTCATATTGTTATCCATGGCAAAATCTTTCTCCTGCAAATTTGGCTTCATGTCAAATCCGGAAAATTTCACTTCAACCAGCGGTTTCTTGTCCTTATCCAATACTTTTACCAACTTAGGCGCATATGTCTTTTTATCAAAATAAATTTCTTGATATGGCAAATTATTGTTGCTTTGATAGTTGGTTTTTGTCTGGAATATATAATTGGAGTCACTAACCTTGAATGTAGCATCTGTATCTTCCTTAATATCATTTACAAGTGATTTAAAAAGATACGGCTGGCTGCTATTATCCGGCCAGTCTGTTTGAAATTTAAAGCTTTTATCCAATGCCGGCGTCAGAACAAACACGCCATCTTTATTTTTTAGGATGATTTGATTTCCTTTTTTATCCTGATCATTCTTTAATGCCACCCGATAGTATTCTTTTTTCTTATGCCAAACATCAATTTGATATGTTTGACTGTCCTGGCCGGTGTTCATTTTCATTTTCGCTTTTGTCTTATAGCCATCCATGGTTGAAACTTTATCGTCCAATTTTTTTATGACATCTTCCTGGGATTTTTCCCCACAGGCAACAAGTAACGTAATCAGGCCAAAGACAACAACTAACCAAACACTAACAATCTTCTTCATGGACATATCTCCCTTGTCTTGTTTCAGAACAAAGGCGCAACATCGATTACGCCTCCAGTTTTCTTTCAACAGGACAAAGAGAACGTGTCACTGCTTTTTAAGAAATGTACGGTATACGTCAGGGATACCATCGATCACATCAGTCGCCAGTAAATCATAATAAGAATGATTCTTTTCTACTTGGATATCAGCGGCGGCACCGTGGATGAAACAAGCATTGCATAATGCCGCAAATGTATGTTCATGCTGCATCAGCATCGCCAATACAATTCCGGACAATACGTCACCACTTCCACCTTTGGCAAGGCCTTGATTTCCGGTTTGATTCACCGCCTGTTGCCCATTTGGCGCGGTAATAATGGTATGCTTCCCTTTCAACACGACATAGGTTTGGTAACTTGATGCAAATTCCCGGGCATAATGAAAAGGTTTGACCAAGAGTTCAGGTATGGCTATCCCTAAAAGCATAGCCATTTCACCAGGATGAGGGGTCACAATGGTTGGCTGGGATCGTTTCGCCAGCATGGACAAATCTGTTTTGACATGAAACAATCCATCAGCATCGATTACCAGCGGAACATTTGCTGTTTGCACCATCTGCATCACCAATTTCTCGGCAAAACGCCCACGTCCCAGGCCCATGCCAATAGCAATTGCATCAAAATGATCCAGCGATATCGATTCATTGGAATGATCCAGCTTCAAATAAGTAGCTTCCGGACATGTCGGAGCAATGGGCACAATGGCTTCACCTGTTGTCCCAATCGTGAGCAGCCCTGCACCTGCTCTTAATGCAGCCTTGGCCGTCATGGCAATCGAACCTGGCATTACGCTGGAGCCGCCAATAACGAGTCCTTTCCCATGACTCCCTTTATGCGCGTATGGATCTCGCTTTGGCAATGTCTGTCGAAAACAACGCTGCTCCCAAATCTTACATTGCAGATCGCCTGCCAGCTTATTTACCGGTATCCCAATGGAAACGACTTCCCACGCCCCGTAATAGGGTGCTGTGTGCTGAAGAAACATGCTCATTTTTGCTGCTTCGATTACAAATGTATAATCCGCTTGAATAGCTGAAAAATTTGTTACACCTTCATCGGCTGGCAGCCCAGTTGGAATGTCTATCGCAATAATGCATGCCGCTTTTTTATTAATTGTCGAAACAATGGATGCAACTGGCTCTCTTAGTGGCCCATGCACCCCGATTCCAATCATCGCGTCAATAACCACATCTGATTGACCAACCAATTCAGCAATCGCTTCTGGATCACGGGTTACGGTCATATGACCACCAATGTTTAGAAATAATTGCTTATGATAAGCTGCTTCTTCTGTTATTTTTTCATCTGGAACGATTTGGACGACCGTAATGTTATAGTTTAGATTCAAAAGTGTGCGTGCAATAACAAACCCATCTCCACCATTATTCCCTTTACCGACAAACACAGTGATTTGGTCTTGACTTTTTATGATTTTCATTACCCGGCTTGCGATGGCACGTCCCGCATTTTCCATTAATAACCGCCCGTCCATCCCTATTTCTTCTATCGTGCAATGATCCCATTCGTACATTTCTTTTGCGGTGACAATATACAATTTCGTTCCCTCCTACCCGCACTAAAATATATGAGACAACCTCATCGATTATGCTTTTTATCCTCTAGTGAGTGTTCAAAAACGAGGATGAAAAGGACCGAGCAGTTCAAGGCGGCGTAGCTTTGAGCACCGGAGTGTACATAAAAGGTACATGAGGAGCGGAAAAGCAAGCCAACGAACTTCTTCAAAGGAAGGCCGACTAAAAACGGGCTTGCGCTCAGGCGTCGGCATACCCCTTTTGAAGGGGCATGTCATTTTCACCGGAGTTTTTGAACAACTTCTTCTATGACAACCTGTGCCGCAGCATACTCCTTTGTATGAGTAATCGATATAAACACATGTACATCATCATACCCTTTAACTGTTATTTCAGGAGCACCCGCACTCCCTGTTAATACTTCTATATCATGAAAACTTAAATCTCCAATGCCGGTGCCCACTGCTTTGGCGAACGCCTCTTTGGCAGCAAATCTACCAGCAAGAAACTCGGTTTTTCTCGATATGCTCGTAAACGAATGCAACTTGTCTTGTTCTTTATCCGTTAAAACACGTTCGATTAACCCCGAATCTCGCTCAATATTTCGCCGGATTCGGGATAGTTCAATCATATCCAGCCCAATACCCCTGATCAACCGCTACACCTCTTTATGTTGATGTCATTCCATTTATAAGAATTCAGTCCAGCGTCTTTGTGCTTGCAACCTGTCATCCAATTTTAGTAAGCTAAAAACTGGTCATACTATGTAAAATGGACGCTTACAATAATAATACCCGATCATTCATTTTTTAAAAACTTTCCTTGAGGAGATTACCAATGTTCATACGTACAGAAAAAAGTATAAAAGATTTCATGCAATTTTATCCTGTTGTCTCTACCTTAGTTATCATTCATTTAGCCTTATGGGTCATTATTGAGCTGTTACATCTGCCATTTGGCATCAGGCTCTTTCAATGGGGAGCAGGAAACAATCTATTTATCCATCAAGGGGAATATTGGCGTCTGTTAACAGCAATCTTTCTGCACAATGGATTCATGCATACCATTTTTAATTCATTTGCTTTGGTATTATTTGGACCTGCCCTTGAACAAATGCTGGGAAAGGGTAAATTTATCCTGGCCTATCTGATTGCCGGTTTTATTGGTAACCTGGCTACATACCTGATTAATCCGACTGCTTTCTATTCTTATGTCGGTGCGTCCGGAGCCATATATGGTTTATTTGGAATCTATGTCTATATGGTTGTATTTCGTAAAGATTTAATTGACCGCGCAAATGCCCAGATCATTCTGGTTATCTTTGTGATTGGTCTAATCATGACATTTATACAACCGGGGATTAATATGTATGCCCATATCTTTGGCTTTATCGGCGGTTTTGCTGTTGCCCGGCTGGTAATATATCGTACCGTCCCGTTCACTACCCCGCAACCACGAAGACATGCAGGTGGGGCACCATATAAAAGACGACGGTTACCAAATGAAACGGGGAAAAAAGTGTTCTGGGTCATTCTTATTATCCTGGTAATCCTTGGTCTATTTAGCAGATTCATGCGTTAAATGTATAAAAAAGCTCCCCTTGTAAGGGAGCTTTTTTATATGTCATTAATTATTACGGCTATGGTGTTTTTGGTAGTTTCCTTTGCGATTGCGGCTGCTATATTGATTACGTCCGCCTTTGCCACGCCCGCCTTGATTACGTTTGCCATAGAAGTTGCGCTTGTTCCCTCTATTTGCATTATCCTTGCCTCGTTGTGCTTTTTTCACACTGACTGGCTGGATGGACGATATCCGTACAGGCGTGTTTTGTCGCTCTTTTGTCAGCAATTTCAACGCTGCTGCAATAACCGTGATTGAATCATGATCCTGCAATAGTTCATTGGCAGTCTCATGATACGCCTTTAGATCCTTATTCTCAATCGTCTTCAAAAGCTTGTCCACGGCAACCTGCTGCTGTCCGCGCAATGCGTCCTGACCTGATGGCGGCATAATTCGCTTCATTTTGCTTTTTGTCGTCTTTTCAATCAAATGCAAGTGAGCGATCTCCCGTGGCGTAATAAAGGAAATTGCTTCGCCGGTTTTACCCGCACGGCCAGTCCTGCCAATCCGGTGTACATAGCTTTCCGGGTCTTGCGGTATATCAAAATTATATACATGGGTAACCCCTGAGATATCAAGTCCGCGTGCAGCTACATCGGTTGCCACCAACACCTCTACACGGCCGTTTTTAAACTTATTTAATACAGACATCCGTTTACCCTGGGTTAGATCTCCATGGATTCCTTCAGCACGAAATCCGCGTGCCTGCAATCCTTCCGTAATTTCATCGACCCGTTTTTTCGTCCGGCTGAACACAATCGCCAAATCCGGTCCATTAATATCCAAATGATTGGTAAGCGTATCAAATTTATATTTTTCCGGAACCTCAATAAAATATTGATCGATATTTTCGACCGTCATTTCTTTTGCCTTCACTTTGATTTCTTCCGGGTTCTTCATCAAATGTGTCGCAATTTCACGAATTTCCTTTGGCATGGTTGCGGAAAACAACAGGGTTTGTCTATCTTCCGGGATCCCTTTTAAAATTTCCCGAATATCCTCGATGAATCCCATGTTAAGCATTTCATCCGCTTCATCCAGTACGGCCGTTGTTACATGATCAATATGAATTGTCTTTCTGCGCATATGATCAAGCAGGCGGCCTGGTGTTGCGACAACGATATGCGGCCCATCTTTTAATGCCCGAATTTGTCGTTCCATGTGCTGCCCACCATATACAGGCAGTGTACGAAGCCCTTTGAATTTCCCTAATCGGTTGATTTCTTCGGCAACTTGGATAGCCAATTCCCGGGTAGGTGCGACGACCAGCCCTTGGATTTTCCGGACAGACTTGTCAATTTTTTCAATCATCGGGATGCCAAATGCCGCGGTTTTACCTGTACCTGTTTGAGCCTGGCCGATGACATCTTTACCTTGCATTGCCAGCGGGATCGTCTCTGCTTGTATTGGTGTCGATTCTTCAAAGCCCATTTTTTCCAAAGCTTTCATAATTGGTTGCGAAACACCTAAATCATAAAATGTTGTCACCTTAATAGTCTACTCCTTTTTTACTTAAAGTTTATCCGCATGAATAAAGTGTAAGTGCTATTGTTGTCCCTAAAAGAGGATGTTCAAAAGTTCCATATGAACAGTTAGATACAAGGAACACAATGCAAGGATGTCGACTTAGCTCTTTTGATTGACAAAGGTTATACAAAAGACACCAAAAGCAGGCGGTAATATCTTTCTCCGCTTGTGCGCCTCGAACTTCATGATCCAATTCGTAACTCTTCAAGCACTTATCTATTTACCATAAGAAAAGCATATATATGGGATGTTCAAAAGGATAAAATTGCTTCTGACCTGGAACAGTCATGTTTTTCAGCCTTTTGAACGTTTGTTTCACAAGTAGCATCAGTGAATGGCTTACTTTAAAGAACAAAAAACAGACACTGACCAACTTTGCTTTTCCTGAATTGTACAGTTTCATGTTTAATACTTTTCTTACTCTAAAAAAGGCATCCTTCCTGTGAAGAATGAGCCTCTCACTCAGAAATTCATGCAAAATAACAGTTATTTCATCATAACACATTTGTCAATGCATTATCTACTCCTTCGTGATTTTTTCATACGAACATGGTAAAATGTACTCAGTATTAATCTTCACGAGCGAACAAGGAGACTTAACTTAACATGCGTATACCCCCATTTAATCCATACATAGTCGTTGGCATCGGTGTTATCGCCGTATCAACCTCAGCAGTTTTAGTGAAATTGGCAGAAGGTGTACCCACTGCTATTATTGCCAATTACCGCTTGTTGTTCACATTTATTTTGCTGGCTCCATATGTCCTTTTTAAGCGCAGACATGAATTTCATTACATCGAAAAAAAGGACTGGATTCTCTCCATTTTTGCCGGTATTTGTTTGGCGTTTCATTTTATCATCTGGTTTGAGTCCTTGAATTATACATCTGTCGCAAGCTCGGTTGCACTTGTATCACTTCAGCCCATATTTACTTTTATTGGCACTTATATCTTTTTTAAAGAACGATTTTCTCAAGGTGCTATTATTAGCATGGTCATTACTTTGATGGGAAGCTTCATTATTAGCTGGGGGGACTTTCAGCTAAGTGGAACGGCGTTATTCGGTGATATGCTTGCTTTGATTGGCGCAGTTGCCATCACTGTCTATTTGCTGCTTGGACAACAAGCAAGAAGACGTCTGTCAATCATGCCCTATACCTTTATTATCTATGGCATCGGTGCCATTACGTTAATTATTTATAATCTGTTGTTACATAACCCGTTTTTGGGCTACTCACCTGAACATTGGTGGATCTTTTTGGCGCTGGCGATTATCCCGACATTCTTCGGCCATACATTATTTAATTGGGCATTAAAATGGTTGAGTTCAGCAACCATTTCCATGGGAATTGTCTTTGAACCAATCGGAGCCTCCCTTCTCGCCTATTTGATACTTGACGAGAAGGTGACACCCTCCCAATGGCTGGGTGGAACGATAGTAATCTTTGGCCTGTTTTTATTTATCATGAGTACATCAAGAAAACGCAGGGTAACGATTTCCGGGAAAAAATAGGCCAGCAGCCAGGGTAAAGATTAGGTTCCGGATTGTATTTTGTTCAATTTGGACTGTATTACTGAATTAGGTCGTATTTCCAACATTGGTGATTGTTTCCATCTCATTATGAAGAAATTCGATGTATTACTTTTACCGGACTTTTTGACATCCTTTGAAGAGAACAAGGTACAGTCAAAGAAATTTTTGACTGTACCTTGTTTGAATAATGATCAGGAGTTGATCATTCATCCGTTGTCAGAAAGTCATATACGATGGTATTCAACGCATCTTTGTCATCTCCCAAACAGATGAGATGTTTTGACTGGTCAAAAAAAACAACTTCTTTTTGCCTGGATGTCATTTCCTTTTCCAAATAGTAAGCTGTTTTATATGGAACCATTCCATCTTGTTGCCCTTGTGCGATCAGTACCGGGGTGTCAATTTCTTTTAAATATGGCTTTGTAAACCGAACCAATTTCAAGAATTCCACATTAGCTTTAAAAGGAATAGCCCCGAGTTTTCGTTTATAATGCAGATATAATTTATTTTTGTTCAATGTTCCCCGGCAGCCATCAATCATCACTTCAACAACATCTGAAAATAGTTGTTTCCATGACAAGTATTTTCCCGCTGGCGCCAATAATACCAATTTCGTTACATGATATTTTGCGGCTAAGTAGGAAGCAATCATCCCGCCCATTGAGAACCCAATCAAATAAAGATCCTCATACTTCTCAAGCATGGCCTGCAGTTTTTGCTCGGCAGCCTGAATCCACCGTTCATGGGAAACATTTTCTTCTGTTAAACTTAAATTTTTGCCATGCCCCGGCAGTGTTGGGACTTCCACTTGCCAGTTCGTATTCTCCTTTAAATAAGCGGCCAATGGATCAACTTCATAGGGACCGCCTGTATAGCCATGAATGATTAAGCAACCAATCATTTCCATTCTCCTTCAAACTATTATTGCATACAGGTCTTATCACACGACACAAATGAAGATGTTTCTCCTTTCCATGTACTTACGCTCTCCCTTTCAAGCTGTTATATACCACGGTTGCTGATTTTTCACTATGTAAATAAGCTGATAAACAGGACAAGAATCAGCTTATTTATGACCGGCATTTTCTTGACTCCGCTACACACGAAGGTTCTTCATAAAGGATCCAACCTGCTTGACAACAGGTGTAATTTGCTGGAATGTGTTTGCAAATTGACCAACCGTCGAAAACATTTTATCCAAATCTACATGCCCATCCTTATCTTGAAAATAAGCGAGAAGACCATTTTGTTTTGGCGGCGGATAAGGAGCATTCATGGACTGTCCCTGATTTGCCGGAGGAGGCCAATTTGCCTGTTGCCCCTGGTTGGACATATACCAATTTGTTGGTTGTGGCGGCTTTGAAAAGTAGTCAAATGGTGTCTGCGTTTGGGGCGGGGGTACGGGAGGAAATTGCTGGGATTGCCATGTTTGGTTATAAGGATTCATCTGATTATAATCCTGAAATTCATTATATACATTATATGGTGACCGATAAAAAAAGGGACTCGCAAACATTTAAGTAACACCTCTTTATCACTTTTATCATTTATAGTTTATGCAATCAGCCTGCATCTGTTCATGTTGACAACCGTGATTCGTATCCCTTTTTTGCCATTCATCTATTGAAAGCGCAGCCCCAGCCTATCCTTCATTTTCTCTTTTTGAAAACCTAAAATGGGATCCCCGTTAATAAACGTCACAGGTGTTCCATATATGCCTTTTTCCTGCAGCTCCTTTAAGTATTCCGGGTGTTCGGTAACGTTTCTTGTTTGATAATCAATCTTCCATTCGTCCAATTGATCCAACAATTTGGATCGCTTATTACTATTGTTGATATATACCATAACATGCTTTGTGCTCATCCCTGTCCCTCCTGGATATCTTTATTTTGTTCATACCCACGATCCATCATGTTTAAACGCAACTATTACAATTATATTTCAAATATTAGTTCAAACCGCCTAAAAACCCCATACAAAAAAGCAAAACCACTCCCCCCCAGGTAGTGGTTTTGCTTTCGTAAAATGGCAAGCTAACGTACCAGCTTGCACGATTATGGTAATAATAAAGCAGAGACATCCCAGATCCCACTATTATCTTATCGCCTTTTTATCAGATTCGCTGTGATAAAGATCACACGCAGCGGAACTTCTTTGATGTGATAGTGCATATATTACCTGCGTAGACCAACATATTCACTTTATCAATGTCCATAAGCCGGGCTACAAGATGGGTCAGTTGACTGTTGCGGTTTTAGCAGACATGTCCCAGGCACATTCGCATTTCTTCGTTAAAATTGACTTGTGACAAGATGTCATTTATAATGAGTGCATTGTTTATTGTGACAACATGTCATTTTATCAGGAATTGAGGGAATATGGATGCCAAAAGCGACCTTTTATAATTTGCCAAGAGAAAAACGGCAAATACTTATTCAAGCAGTAAAAAAGGAATTTTCCAGAGTATCCCTGCACGAAGCCTCGATTACCAATATCGTCAAAGCTGCTGATATACCCAGAGGGAGCTTCTATCAATATTTTTACGATAAAGAAGATGCGTTTTATTATGTATTAGAGCTTTACGGAAAAATACAAGCAAGAAAATTCATCTCTTGTCTCAGGCAGGCGGAGGGAGACATTTTTGATACTGCTACCGTTATATATCAATCCATGTTGGAAAACTTTCAAACCCGGGAAAATCGCGACTTCTTTAAAAACGCCTTTTTAAATATGAACTATAAAATGGAGCGTACATTTACGGGTAATTTCAGCAAAGAAAGGTTAAAACAAATTACCGAAATCAAGGATATTATAAACACACGCAACTTGTGCATTTCGGATAAAAGTGATTTATTTCACATCATACAAATCTTAATTGCTGTCATCTTCCATAATCTTGTGCTTAGTTTTGCCAGAGAGTTATCGTATGACATGGCTATGACAAACTTTTTGAAAGAAATTGATCTGCTGAAACATGGGCTTTGTAAACAGGACCAAAAATGAATTTACCAAGGATGATTCGGGCAAACAAATATATTGCAAAATAGTCATCAGAAACTATAATGAATAAAATACGCAATTTATAGTGGTGTTCAAAATCCATATAAAACAACCGGGGAGGGATATGACATGTTAGCATTGGATCATATCGTAATAGCGGGAATTAACGCCGAAACAGCAAGTGCTGAATACGGGAATCAATTCACCATCAAAGCGATCAAAGGTGGCGAGCACGCCGACTGGGGGACATATAATTACTTGTCCTATTTTTCCAATGACAGTTATTTGGAATGGCTTGGAGTCACTGATCTGTCTAAGGCAAAACAGGCGGAAAACCCGCTTATTCAGCATTTTGTCCATACCATTGAAAATGAATCGCCCGGTCCGTTCCAATTCGCGCTTAGAACGAGTCAAATGGATGAGTATGTGACCCATTTTCAAAACGAACGCATCCCGTATAGTGGGCCATTTGCCGGTGAGCGCACCAAACCGGATGGAACGGTTTTAAAATGGCGGATGCTGTTCCCAATGTACAATTATACGGAAGAAATGCTCCCGTTCCTAATTGAGTGGGAAAACCCGAATGATGCATATCCTGAAACAAGTCTGTTAAATATCCAAACGATCAACACGATCCATTATAATGGGGTCGATCGAGATACATTTGCACGAATTTATCAATTGAAACCAAGGAAGCTGAACAAGAGTCTGCTTGCCTTGCAAAATTGCAAAATACGCTTTACTGACGATGCCAAATTGCATTTTGATTTAGTCTGAAAAGGGATGTGGCGTACATCCCTTCTCCCTTTCGCCGTATCATTATTCGACTTTGATCTCTTTATACCGCTCCTGATACCACTTTATAAATGTATGTGCCGTTTCTAATGGAACATCTTTCAATTCTTCTGCATGCACGGGTTTGGTACGATTAATTGTTTGAATAGTTGCCAGTCCGAATCGCTGCTGCACTATTGTACACACTACTTCTGCTTCAATCACCTTTTTCCGGTTGGTCACGAATACAGTTGACCATAAACCGCCTGTTTTCAATTGAATAAACTCTCCATCAAGTAAAAAACGCGTATTGCGATAGTCAAAAACACGACTGATATAAGTGAGCAGGAAAATAGCCGGCGAGATCCACCACCATGTTGGCTTGAACCAGACAATGAGGATCGTTGCGATAATCCACACCCATGGGACCCTCAATAACCTGATTAACAAGGCACTACGGGGCAGTTTGTTCATAGCAGCTTCCTCTTTCATTTGAAAATCCGGCAACAACTCTTCTAACAATTCCTCCGCACGTCCTTGAGGAAGGAATGGATATAACGAATGTACTTCTTCAGACTCCTCTTCCTCACTCCCGGCACTCAGCAAGTTAATTTCCAATAGCCCAAGCAGCTTTTTCAGCGGATTTTGCGTAATTTGAATGGCTTGAACATTATTTTTGCGGATAACAAACATTCTTCTGCTCAATGTGCCACTGCGAATATAAATCCGTTCCTGATCCGAGGCTATTTCATATTGGCCATACTTTAAAAAAGTACGAATGATTCCAAAGGCGATCGCAAACATTGCAAACAGAATGATGACACAAAGCATGATCACCCATGAGCTGGTTAAAAAGGTGAAAAAACCCTTGGCTTGTTCATCGACATCAACCACCTCATCGATCTCGTGATAACCAGCAGCCAGAATCGGGATAAACGCTAAAAAACTGAATGACAGAAAAGATGCTTTCCATAATTCCCGGCGCGTTGGCTGAAAATGAACCTGACGTGCATCAGGTGTATTTGAGTTTGTTGTCGCCATTTCTGTTTGCTCTGTCTGGTTATTTATGGATTCGGTGTCGTCTTCCGGGATGTCTTGCTGTTTTTTTAATGCTTCCTGTTTGTGCAACACAAGCTGTTCAATTTGCTCGGCAACCGTTTGTTTCACCGCTTCAAACTTGACGGATGCCTCTTTTTCCGTTGCACTTGTTTGCAAGGATAATGATGTCAGGTGAAACATGCGATAGTAAAACGGTGTATGCCATTCCACATTCTGCACCCGTTCGATTGGTACCCGATTATCAGTCCTCTTAAACCAGCCACGATATATATGAATGGCGCCGTCTTGAATGCCATATGTTGTTTTCCACCAATCAATTGCAAGTGCCACCAGTCGATAGAGAAGGAAGGCAAGAAACACATAACGGGCAATCTTGATAAATGTTGAAGCATCATTAAAATTAATAATAAACAAATATAGGATGATCACAAAACTATTACGCAATGTATGGATGAAGGAGAATATAATTTTCATCGGATGCATTCGCCTGGGCTGCATTATTCTTCCTCCTTCAGTCTTGCCCGTTCAGCTATACTGTCACGCAGAAGAAATGCTTGTGTTTCGGGCAGTGCTGGAATGGCATGCGAAGACCGCATTGTCCCGACAGTTATCGTATATAATCCGTATTTGCGCAACAGCGGTCCTTGCGTTGCTTCGACGTATTGAATTTTTGTCATGGGAATTACAATATATTTATGGGAAAATACCCCATGTTTGAGTTGGACAAATTCTTCCGTTATTCCAAACCGCCAGTATTTATAGAGTAATCTTGGCTCGATCAACACATCCCATATTGCAAAAATGATCGTCAATCCAATGAGAATCCAAAGAATGACTATAATCCAGTGAAACCAGTTAAAGTGGATTCCCGCCCAAAGCAGTCCGATCAAAATAACCAATGCGATCGCGTCTACAGTGATATTAGTGATCCGCCAAACGGTAATGGCATCTTTGGAAATTTGATTTTCCGGCTGGGGGATTGTTGTCATGCTGTATCATCCTTTTATGTCATGCTTTGCTATATATAAAGGTAGTACGAT
This sequence comes from Lentibacillus sp. L22, assembly GCF_040812445.1. Taxonomy (NCBI): domain Bacteria; kingdom Bacillati; phylum Bacillota; class Bacilli; order Caryophanales; family Bacillaceae; genus Lentibacillus; species Lentibacillus sp. L22. The sequence goes on from NZ_JBFNXI010000037.1 coordinate 14,632, forward strand.
GGTAAGAGCGAAAAAGTTTCATAAGTGGTTGATATTGTGCAAATTTTGGTCGATATTGAGTTATGTTGGTTGATATTCACAGTTTTGGGTCGATAATTTTCTACACTTGGTTGATATCCCCGCTATCTGGTCGATATTACAATGCGTTTGATCGATATCCCTGTTCGCTGGATTCAACAAAAGGCCAACCGGTTACCCGATCAGCCTTTTGTAACGATCATCACCCGAGTTGTTCATGCAGAAATTCTGTTACCGATTCAGGTGTCTTCGTATATGCACTATGTTGATGGGCGAGTTTTTCACCATTTTGGAAAATCAAAATGCTGGGAATGCCCATGACTTCATATTTCTCAGCTATTCCTTTAACCTCGTCACTATTAATCTCATACCAATCATATTGGCTGAATTCATCCATCACTTCACCGATAAACATATCCATCCGTTTGCAATCCGGGCACCAATCAGCGAAGAATTTGATGATAACTGGTTTCTCGCTTTGAATGATTTCGTTAAATTCCTGTTCGCTTGCAATTTTTTTCATACGGCCAAGCCCTCCTTTTGTACCACTTATCATTATTGTAAAGCTTATAGGCACAATTGTCTTATGGTTTGCTTTAAGTGCGTGTTCCCAATAAGCATGTTAATCCGTATATTCCACACGACCAAGAAAATATGCAACCAATAACCCGATAACAAAGGTCAGCATACTAAGTAATAAAAGTGGCATTGTAGCTGGCCATCCCGGGAAAACCACAACAATCGAGCCAATGACCGAGCCAATAATGATGGCAAACGTATAAAGTCCGAAACGATCCAAAAAGTAACGAATGATTTTACTCATAATCACAATTCCTGCGACAATCCCCACACCAGTGACAACGAGCACATCCAACCGCAATTGACTAACAGCTCCAATAACTGTTGGGTAAACACCGATGACAAGAAGCATGAATGAACCACTAATCCCCGGTAAAATCATTGCACTGCTGGCAAGAAAACCGGAAAAGAATAATAGAATATATGTTGAAGTTGTCATGTTGGTGATAACGTCGGAATTCCCGGCATGCAGAAATACCAACGACCCGATGAGAACAGCCCCGATAACTAGCAAAACATAATGATTGACCCGAAATGTTCTCCTAGCATCTGCCTGGTGGAGCAAATATGGCAAAATTCCAATGATGAGGCCCAAAAAGAAAAAATGTGTAGGGACGGCATAATTGGCCAGCAACCATTCTATTAATCTGCTTAATAATAATATAGCCGATCCTACTCCAATAGCAAGTGGAATTAAAAAGCTTAACTGCCGCTTCCACTCCTTACTAAATATCCCATTGATCGCGATAATTAATCGATCATAAATACCAAGTAATATAGCAATTGTTCCTCCGCTGACACCTGGGATTACATCACTTGCCCCCATCAGTATACCGCGGTATATATTTTTCCATTCCATTCATTTAAACTCCTTATCCATAAAAAATTCATTTTACACATAAAGCTATCATACCAAAAATACCTTGCAATTCATATAAATAATTTGTACAATAAACACCGCTTTGGCTTAGGGATAACATTGACCCGACTTATGATAATCAGCGGGTACTAGTTTATATTAACGGGTCGGCTCTATTATCACCGATTCGAACTTTTATCAAAGGATTTCATTCACTTTAACGAATTTTAGCTGTTTGATTAACTGCAAACACGTTATTGGTCCATCCAGGATTTTCCACACATCATTAAAATAGTTGTAATTTTACATCTTTTTCGCATATGATAAACATAGAATGTTAATAATAAAAACGAGCCGTAAGCGTGAACTTACGACTCTAGACAGCTATTGTGGGAGCGACGACTAGTTTTATACTTTTAATAACAATCTTTTGAGACCTGATAAGATACTGATTTTTACATACTTAACTTATCTACAATAATGGGTATTTCCTCCAAATCAACAACTACAGAATCTGTATTAAGGTGATCCCATCTATTATCCTTTTTCCAAACGCCCTTTATCCCTACACTTCGGGCCGCATTTACATCTTTTTCCGGATGGTCACCAATGAATACACTTTCGTTGGGTAAAACATGAAGATGATCTAAGGCTTTTTCGAATATCTGAGGTTCCGGCTTTTTCATTCCCGCCCATTCAGATATAAGAATCGTTTCAAAGTACTTTTCGATTCCCAAAGCCCTTATATTATCCATTTGAAACTGCCCTTTTCCGTTTGTAATCATTCCAAGAACAAGGCCTTTATTTTTCAATTCTTCCAACATACGAATAAGGTTGGGGAAGGGAACACAGCTATCTTGAAATTGACTAACAAAGTCTTGTAGCAATTCCTCCCAGGTCAGACCTGCCATATCAAATTCATTCACTAGTTGTTGGTAAACTTTATCCTTCCAGACATATCCGCCATCATCGAGTTCCAAAAACCTTGTTATATATTTATCTTTTGGAATATGATTAAGGCGCTTATGCAGTCGATCGAATTGCCTATCAATGAAGATCTTTACTGACTCATCCCGGTTTAACAAGGTTCCGTCTAAATCAAATAGGACAGCTTTTATAATGCCCATCCGCCTCCTTGGATTTTTCTTTAGAATCACTGCTTCGTTGGTCTATAGTGTATTGGTTATTCGTTTCCATATTTATACAAAAAGAGCATTCTTAAATAGGGAATACTCTTGCAAAAGTTGTTTATCTTACACATGCCCTTTTTCTCTAGTCATTTTGATACACAATCCCATTCTCTCTCCTGACTGTTTCAGTTATGTTAAGAACATCGGCGCTTAATTGTTTCCGCTTTTTATATTCTGCCTTGTTATTTGTTTTGATCATTTGAACAATCTGATCGATTTCATAAAACATATCTTTTTCCGGATGTTCATTGGCAATTTGCTGTTTCTGTCCAGTGTGATTATCAATGAACGATATATTCGCAATCGAACCTATATCATCAATAGTAAATGTTCCTTTTTCCCCTTGGATTTCGGATGAGTTGTATGAAGTGGAAATTTTAGAACAAAAGATGGTACACATAAAATCTGAATAGCTTAGTACAAGTGTACCACATCCATCAACGCCCGTTCGGATGATTACCGGGGAATAGGAAACATGTTCCGGCTCTCCAAATAAGAATATGGCCGCTGCAATTGGATAGACACCCAAATCTACCAGCGCTCCACCGGAATATTGTAATGAAAATATATTGGGTTCTTCACCATTTAAAACTGCATCATACCGAGAAGAATATTTAGCATAATTAAAGACAACATTCCGCAGTTGTCCAGCCTTTTCCATTTTTTCCTTTAATGTTACCAGATTGGGCATATATACGTTACGCATCGCCTCGACTAAAAACACACCATTTTCCTCAGCAATTTGATATGCACTTTCCAGTTCCTTTGTATTGGAAAACATGGGTTTTTCACAAATCACGTGCTTGCGATGTTTCAAAAACGTAATTGCATGTTCATAATGCAATGCATTTGGTGAAGCAATGTACACACAATCAATCAACTTACTTTTTGCCATTGCTTCCACATCTGTAAAAATATTACTTCCCCCATGCTTTTCGATAAATTGTTTCGCCTTCTGTTCTGACCGCGAATAGACCGCAGCAAGCCTCATATCAGCTGTATCTTTTGCCGCTTCAATAAAAGATTCTGTAATCCAGCTTGTACCGACTGTTCCAAAATTCATATGGCATCTCCCTTTTACCTAACTCATCCGCCGAAATACATTTCATTTCTGCTGGCATTTCTTGCGGAATCTCGATTTTGTTACTGCACCTTCAACCATATTATAGCAGGTTTCTGCAATACAACCACCCAAATAAAGTGAAACTTCCTTCAATGGGGGTTTTTTCATCCCCCTCATGATGATAAAAAATCATGTACAACTTCAACATAACAATGAGGCTGTACATGATTACATCCGTTTCGTTTAAAATTTTTTCATATTGCGTTGGATATCAACGACCCTATCCTTAGTCAAACCAGTGGATCAGAAGGCCTGTAAACTGCCAAAACCGCTTTAACGCTTCTAATCCATTGAAAATAGCTCGGTCGCATCTACCCTGCTTTGATTGATGAAGTAAAAGTCATTGGTTTTGGGATCATATCGATAATCTTGTTTCCATTCATCCTGATTTTTAATGATTTGTTTAAGCGCGGAAATAAATTGATATATTTCCTGGTTTGTCATGGTAGGATGCATGGAAAAACGAGCCCAGCCTGTCTTTAACGATAGATCACCAGCATCAATCAGATCCGTCATTTTTTTCGATGCTTCTTGATCAAGCGAAAACAAATAGTGCCCGTATGTCCCGGTACAGGAACAACCACCTCGCAGTTGGAAGCCAAATCGGTCATTCAGCAGCTTCACAACTAAATTATAGTGAAGATTTTTCACATTGAATGATATGATGCCCAGTCGTTTCGTCTTTTCTCCTTCTAATACATGGACCTCTGGAATCGCGTTTAGGTGGTGTAGCACTAAAGAAACAAGTTCTTGTTCACGCATTAATATTTTTTCTATCCCCATCTGTTCCTTTAGCCTTATGCATAAAGCTGCCCGAATGGCCTGCATAATCCCCGGTGTACCCCCATCTTCACGTCTTTCAATATCTTTGAAATATTGCTTCTCTCCCCATGGGTTGGTCCAGGCGACGGTTCCTCCACCCGGATGATCGGGAACTTTATTGGCATATAATTTGGCGTTAAATATCAATACCCCGCTTGACCCGGGGCCGCCTAAAAATTTATGTGGGGAAAAAAAGATAGCGTCCAGGGCTTCACTATCATTTTCGGGGTGCATATTTATTTCTGCATAGGGTGCTGATGCAGCAAAGTCAACAAAGCAATATCCGTCATGTGCGTGCATAACCTTTGCCAATTCATGGTATGGCGTTTCAATCCCTGTTACATTGGAACAAGCTGTGAATGATCCGATTTTTAGTTTACGGTCTTTGTACTCAGATAAAAGTTCGTTCAATACAGATGGACTCACATTACCATCTGAATCAGGTTCCATCAGACAGACATCACCAATCGTTTCCAACCAGGATGTATGATTGGAATGATGCTCCATATGCGATATGAAAATAACAGGCGTATCCTGTTCACTTAAACTTAGTTTGTCTTTATATCTTTCCGGAATCCTTAATCCAAGTATTCGTTGCAGTTTATTAATAGCAGCGGTCATGCCTGCACCGGAAAATAAAAGGCAATCCGCTTCACTTGCATGGACATGTGCCTTGATGACCCGTTTCGCCTCTTCATAAGCCTCGGTCATCACAGCCCCTGTCACATTGGAATCCGTATGTGTATTCGCCATAAACGGACCAAACACGTCACATATTTTATCCTCAATTGGTCGATACAGACGTCCACTTGCCATCCAATCCCCATAGATGATCTTTTGCCTGCCAACAGGAGAAAGAAATTCCTGGTCATTCCCAATGATTCCATCTCTAAATGATTGAAAATAGGTTTCCAATTCCCCGAGCATTTCATAATAGTTACTTCCGATTCTGGCCTTGAGCATATGGTTATTCACCTTTTCACGAGAGTCTTCTGGTTTAATATATGTGAATGTTTATGAAATGTTTGTCTTGTGTAGCAGTCTTTAAAACCCTGTTTATTTGCCAACATATGACCTCATTTGGTAAAAGACAGGCACCCGTCACAACAGGCACCTGTTCTGTTTCCATCTATCGCACTGTCCGTATTTCCGGTGTTTTTGCATGATCAAAATTTGTTATATTAGGTTCATATATTCCCATTTTAATAACGAAATGCCGTATTCCTCCTGCGACAATGAATTGCATGAGTGCTTTTGCAACCCATTGTCCTGCTACAGCATAAGGAACCAAAGCCCAAGGAACGTACCCAAGCCCCAAAGGACCTATTCCGATTATGACAAACACGGAGGAATCAAGAAATCCAGCGACAACTCCGGAATACATCACACGCTTTACAAATGGAATTTTAAAACGTGTATATATTTCTGTGTCTGTTGTTTCGGATATGATAAAACTTAAGGTTGAGGCGAATACAACCCATAAAGCATCACCAAGCAGATGACTGGTAACTGCCGACAATGCTAGCGCAACAACAATCCACATGTACGTTTTTGCTCTGCCATATCTATTCTGAACCATATCACGCATGACAAGCGTCAATCCGATAAACAATGTGCCATAAGGTATGATGAATACACCTAAATCAAGCGGAGCAAATTTGGCTGTAATGACGTTTGCAAGTACAATAGATAGTAAGTAGATGAGTACTCTATACATGTTCATACCCTGCCGCCAAATAAGCATCCAGACCTTGCTTTCTCAACTTACAGGAGGGACATTCGCCGCACCCGTCACCTATTACTCCGTTATAACACGTTGTCGTATTCGCTCTGATGTATTCCAATCTTCCCATTCTATCTGCCATTTCCCATGTTTCTGCTTTATTTTTCCACATTAATGGGGTATGAATGTCAAAATGGTAGTCCATTGCAAGATTTAGCGTCTGATTTAATGACTGGATGAAATCGTTACGACAATCCGGATATCCGCTAAAATCTGTCTCACTTACGCCTGTGATAATATGACTTGCACCGATACGCTTCGCATAAATAGCCGCAAAGGATAGAAAAATATGATTCCTCCCATCGACAAATGTATTCGGCACCTTACCACTCTCATCGATTTCCACATCTTTTCTGGTCATGGCATTTTCAGTTAGCTGATGGAGTAAACTCATATCCAATACTGTTTGTTTGACCCCTAGATCTTTGGCAATTTTCTCTGCTGAATCAAGTTCCGAGATGTTCCTTTGCCCATACAAAAAAGTGACGGCTTCAACTTCATCAAACTCCTCCAGTGCCCATAGAAGACATGTAGTTGAATCTTGCCCGCCACTAAATACTACTACTGCTTTTTCCATTTTTTAATTCCTCCTAGTTTTTATTAAAGAGGGGATGGTTTCGAACCCTCTGCATAACAGTATATATGAAATACCGGCCACTTTTAAGAGGATGTTCAAAAAGTCCGGTAAAAAAGCCCCGCTTATTTGACAACGTATCATTCGGAAAGTAACAGGCACCGGTTTCTGTTGACATTCCAATCCTTTTGCGTTAATCTTTCCATGTTTGAAGAAGACAGCTAGTTTACTTTTAGGAAAGCGCCTTCTAAATATACAACTAAATATGATAGATAAAAAGGAGCATCACCACATGCGCACTAGGCTGGAAAAAGATAGTTTAGGAATGAAGAAGGTACCGGAAGATGTTTATTATGGGGTGCAAACTGTACGAGCCATGGAGAATTTTCCAATTACCGGAATACCTGTTCATAAAGAGCTGGTTCTCGCTCTTGCGGAGGTAAAAAAAGCGGCGGCATCAGCCAATATGTCTACAGGTATGTTGCCGGAAACAATTGGAAACCTTATTGTGAAAGCCGCGGATGAAGTGATCGCAGGAAAACATCTGGACCAATTCGTCGTTGATTCCATTCAGGGTGGGGCAGGTACTTCCATTAATATGAATATGAATGAAGTTTTGGCCAATCGTGTTTTGGAAATATCGGAACGGGATAAAGGAGATTATGACTTCTGTTCCCCAAATACGCATGTAAACATGTCCCAATCCACGAATGATACGATACCAACTGCGATAAAAATAGCATCGTTCCGTATGGCAGAAGAATTGATTGCTACCATGACGACATTAAAGAAAGAGCTGATTCAGAAAGAAAATGAATTCCAGGATGTTTTGAAAATGGGACGGACGCATCTTCAAGACGCCGTTCCTATTCGATTGGGTCAGGAATTCGGTGCTTATTCTGAAGTCGTCAGCCGGGATATTAGAAGGATTAAACAGGCAGCGAATGAATTGCTGACGGTTAATATGGGCGCTACAGCCGTTGGGACAGGCCTGAATGCCAAGCCTGAATACATTGAAAAGGTAACGGCACAGTTATCTGCACAGCTTGGTGTAAAATTACACGCGGCAAAGAATTTGGTGGATGGAACACAGAATACGGATGGATATACGAGTTTATCATCGGCATTAAAAGTGTCGGCAATGAACATGTCCAAAATTTGCAATGATATTCGCTTGATGGCGTCCGGTCCGATGACAGGTTTTCGGGAAATTAATCTGCCAACGCGGCAACCCGGGTCTTCCATTATGCCGGGCAAGGTGAACCCCGTCATGATTGAAGTCGTGAATCAGGTTGCGTTTCAAGTCGCAGGCAATGACCAGTCAATCTGCATGGCCTCGGAAGCTGGTCAGTTCGAATTAAATGTGATGGGTCCCGTTATTATTTTTAACCTGCTACAGTCATTGAAAATCATGAACAATGGATTGGACGTATTTACACGTTATGCAGTCAGCGGAATGGAAGCCAATGTCGAGCGGTGCCGCGAATATGTAGAAGAAAGCTATGGCATCATCACAGCTCTGAATCCGCATTTGGGTTATGAAACGGCGGCAAAAGTGGTCAAACAGTCAGTCGAAACCGGGTTAACGATCAAAGAAATCTGCAAGGCGCACGATCTATTGTCAGACAAAGAGCTGGACACCATACTGGACCCACGTGAGATGACCAGTCCAGGTATTGCAGGAAGTCGATATTTGACGGTAAATAAATAGGGAAATAAAGGGTAACTGGTTGTGCATCATGCTAGAAGCCGGTTACCTTTGTTTTAAGTGCTCAACGAAGGGACGATACCTTATGTTTAAAAATAAATTTGGTCAAGTACGATCAGGTTGGCTTATCGCATTCGCACTCCTGATGGTCTTTGTCGGACAAGGAATTTTCTCATTTCCCGGCATATTATTGGCATCGACAATCGATATTTCCAAAGGGCAGGCGGTGCTCTCTCTTGAATCAGGTGATATGCGTCCTTTGTTCTTCGTTCTGACACAAGGTGCCGGAACACTCGGCGGCATCGTGGCCACCCTTGCTGTCTTCCGGTTCATTAATAAGAAATCGCCGAAAAAACTCCGGATTCAAGGGCCTATGTCCGATATGGTGTTCGGCCTGTTGCTTGGTGCCGGAGTGATGACGGTAATTTTCTTTCTTTTGCTTATGACAAAACAAATCACGTTGGTTAATGCGCTGGCGAACCCACAATTCAGCTATTACACACTCGCCTTTGCAGTAGTTTTTATTTTGACCGGTTTCTTTGAAGAAATGTTTTTTCGCGGTTACGTGATGCAAACAATGATTGAACGGCACAATAAACGATGGCTCACCTATTTAATATCGGCCATTGTCTTTGGAGTTGCCCATATTACGAATCCGAATGTGAGCATCATCGGTATTATCAACATTGTCCTTGTCGGCATCCTGTTTGCCTATATGTTCGAGACAACAAAGAGTCTGATGCTGCCGATTGGTTTCCATATGACGTGGAATTTCTTCCAGGGTGCCGTGTATGGCTTTGCCGTGAGCGGGCTTCCTCCACACAGCTTATATCAGGTTGACATTGACGGTGGAAACAACCTGATTACAGGCGGATCGTTCGGCATAGAAGGTGGGCTCATGGCAACATTGCTCATTGTGATTACGTTTTTCTTCACCTACTTCTATACGAAAAAACGACAGGCACAGAAAGGAACACTGTTTACAGGTTGAGTTGCACAATTGATATTCGACAAAACACGACAAAATTCGAGGATATGATTAGCCAATCGGGAGAATTATATTCGGTTTATCTAATGATGGGAGCATAATTATTGCTATTGGCGGTTTATATAGAGGCTCTTTTCAAATGAAAAATATATAGGCACATATAGGCTGACTGCGAATATTTTATGTTATCGTGAGCAGGGAAATGGTACCAGGAACATAGGATAATTAACAAAGCAGAAAAGGATTAAAAAAACTATCCTTTTCTGCTTCATACGAATACCAATTTAAAAAGTGAGGATACACGATGATTGCAAAGACTGAAGAGGATTTTAATGGATTAAAAGAAATTGGTGAAATTTGTGGAACGATAAGGGATGAATTAGTTAATGGTACGAAATCTGGAATTACCACAAAGGAACTCGATAAAATTGCGAAAGAGATGTTTGAAAAAGCTGGAGCTCAATCTGCCCCAAAAGGAGAATACGATTTTCCTGGATATACGTGCATTAGCATAAATGAAGAGGTAGCACACGGGATTCCAAGTAGACGGACCATTCAAGAAGGGGACCTTGTGAATATTGATGTTTCAGGTTCAAAAAACGGCTATTTTGCAGATACTGGAATTTCCTTTGTAGTTGGGAAGGGAGAGGGAATTTTACAGAAGATATGTGACGTTGCTAAAGAAGCATTCGATGCTGGACTTAAGAAGGCAAAACCAGGCTCGAAAAAAGGTGCGCTCGGTAAAGCCGTACACAATGTAGCGAATCAGCATGGTTTAACAATCATAAAAAATCTTACTGGACATGGTGTTGGGCGTTCGATTCATGAAGAACCGAAACATATTTTCAATTACTTCTCCCGCTGGGATGACGAAATTTTAAAAGATGGTATGGTAATTGCCTTTGAGCCTTTTATCTCTACATTTGAGGAAGAAGTTTTTCAATCCGAAGATGGATGGACCTTCTTGACCAATGAAAGCTATGTGGCTCAATATGAACATACGATTATCCTTACCAAGGAAGGACCGATTATTACTACATTGTAAGAACACTAATACCACATAGGATGGAATAAGGATTAGTAACTTATTTAAGAAAAGGACCAGTTAATGGAACGAAACAGTGTCTTAACAAAATAAACTGTCCGTGAAAAGCACAAGAAGACAGGAATAATAGGTGATGCCCCGTTAGGATTTAAGTAAGGAGTGAGTGACTGACGTGGGTTGAATCATTACAGGCAGCAGGGCAATATTTGAGGTTCACGGTGCTATGCCAAAAACATGGAAACAAATTTTTTCAGAATGGTTTCCTTCAAGTGGTTACAAACATGCAGGAACACCAGAACTAGAGGTATATTTAGATGAAAATCCATCCAGTCCTGATTTATATTCAGAAATCTGGATCCCTGTAAAATAGGAACCTGTATAAGCAGTGGATTACATATTGAATCCACTGCTTGCTGGTGATTACCTCAATCTTTTTATTTAAAAGAAATCTTTCATCTTTCATTAAAAATTTCCCATAACTCACTGCCTGATCATCCGTGGGGTCCACAATTCAGGCGAAGATAACATTTCATAGTAATCTATGATATATTAGCCAATAAACCTCGGAAATTCCCCGGTACGTTTGATATGTTCATAGGCTTTTTTAAGTGAATCTCTTGGGTTAATTCTTCTTTTGATCGCCTTTTCGTACACGCTCATCCAATCCTCTACACGCTGATAACGCATAACCAAACGAAGCAAAACATAAAGCCTAATCTCTCTGGTAATTGATTCTATATAATGTTTGTTAAAGTACCTGACTGCTGCCTGATATTCGCCCAAAGCGCTTTGGATCATAAAAATGGTTTCCACTAAATGATTAATGTAATCCTCTTTATCATAATTCTCGGCTTCTTTATGATGAACATTAATCTTTCTTACTGTCGCTTCTTTTTCTTGAAGCAGGTTGTCAGCTATTTTAACCGCCTCTTCTTTCAGCGGGGCATTTGTTAGTGCTTCCAATAAAGCTTCAGATAAAAATTCACTTGGTGTATCATGGTCAGTTCCATTATCCAACATCAACCGTAATGAATCATGAATCCATTCCCTTGGTTCATCTACCCGCTTTTTCATCATGACAACCTGTTTAAAAAATTGGCGTTGTGAGCTATTTATTGTGTAAAAAGGCTCTTGACTGGTGAAAACATAATGACCAGAAGCGTAGCAAAATAACTTGTATAACTCTTCCATTAACGATGTACATGCTTTTACATGTTCTTCCTGACCGGAAAGCTCCATTAACTGATTAACTAGTCGTTTAGCGGTGAATCGCCAATTAGAACGTTCCTTTTTCGGTATCATCCGATTTGGGGTAAAATAATTTTGATCATACGCGTTTTTAATAAATAATCTTACTTCCTTGTCAACATTTGTGAAATCAAGGTTTTTCGTTGATTGCTTTGTGTTTTTTCTTGCTTTTTTAAATGCATCCGGATTGTTAATCAGCTGATCAATTTCCTTTCCCTCACGTACCTTCTTGGGGATTTGTTTATACACTTCTACAAAAAGTTGTTCTATTTCAGCTTTCTTTTTATCCTTTAGTTTTACTCGCAATTCATTTACTTTCATGTTGTACCTCCAAAACGCTGGTAAAAAAATGATCTTAATTTAAGCATAATCAATACCAAACAAACACTTATCATATAGAAACTGATCCATCTTGCTATAATCATTGGTTTTATAGAATGTTGACAACCGCTCATTGAAATCTTCCAGTTGATTTTCCGGAACAGTTAGCACACCACAGCCATTTTCGATAAGTATGTTGCCGTATACTTATCTACTATCCCACCGTACAGTTGCTTTACCATTTCCTCGTTCGTTGTTTACCGTGTTTTTTATAAATTCACCTACCGAAATAGGCACCATAACTACACCTCTATTCTGGAAGTTATGGCTATCAAAAAGATATTCATTTTTGACTATTATAACAAACAATACTAGTAAATTGCATGCACCTGTTCAGCAGATCCCATACTAGGAAAAGACATATAATAAACCTCTTCCTTGGAATGCTCGTCTGAAGGCTGCAGTCGGTTTTCATTCCAATGCTATCTTTTCATCTTATAAATCCTCTTGTTCATTAGATACTGCATGTTCACCTCCAGCTTTTAAATAAAAAGTGATACAGTGCAAGTACTGTGTTCATACTTATCTACATTTGCTATAGATAATATCCATGGAAATGGAAGATACTTTTGTTTTTCATTTGAGTTGCTGTTTATTCTTAATATAAACGTTTGGCATGTTCCTAAATATCGTTAAGTACATGGAATAAGTTATTCCTTTGCACATAGAATTATTTAGTGAGAATTGTTTCGCAAACTTATTATAACAATGGATATTAAATACACTGACCACAGGGTTCTTGCAATACAATATGAATGAGTGCCTACAACGGTTTGACTTAACAAGTATTGATTGATGGGGAGTGTTGTTGTGTATTGTCCTAATTGTGGAATGAAGACAGATCCTGATGAAAACTTCTGCTCATCATGCGGTGCGAACCTGGCAAACGGTTCAGATGCTAGCATACCAGCTACGGCTGATCTCAGTGGTACAAATAAGAAAGAGGGAACTGTGTTTGTCGTTTTAGGGTGGGTATTCTTTGCCATTTCAATTTTGTTTATTCCAATTCTCTTTGGCGCCGGAGCGTTTATCATGGGGTACCTGGTTCGCAAACATGGTAAAGAAACACATGGGATTATTCTAATGGTACTGTCAGTCGCCGGAGCAATTCTTGGCATGTTGATTGGAATGTCGGTTTCATAAATGTGTGGTTTGACTTAGGATCATTGAAAAAATCCATGTGAATTGAAAAAAGAAGCTAACTATCAACCTATATGCAAGTTGATAGTTTCTTTAATTGTCTGTTCGTTAATGAAAATCGTCAGCTTTTAAAAGTCTATACTTTCGGTGACTTTAAACAGTCGCAACATGATAAATTAAAGTAGGCAGTGATTCCTGTAGCAGGCCTGCCGCGATATATGTGGGATGGTACGGATTTTTCACAGGAACGAAAAATGGTCTATCCCCCAGTTGCTCCAAAAATAATTCATAGATGTTTAGTTTTCCAAGAATAATTGCCTCGTTTGTTTCAGCCGCTGAACCAACGTAGCAACCCTTCTTGAGATAAAATCCTGATAAATCTTTGAACTCATAAAGTTTTAACATATTTGACAAAGCATGGGGGATTTTATTCCGATCGGGACACCGTGCAATATCCTTTCATTTTCCCGGTATCATTATAGTCGGCCAAAATAATCACCGCTGATTCATAGTCACTCAGTTGTTCCTTGTAGACTACTGTTTTTAGTCTTTTTGTGCAACTTAGATTATAAAATTGACTACGGTTTTTATTGGTTTCCTATTTATGGATAAAGGATTTTCTTCCGCCTTCTAATATTGTTTTCTAATAAAAAATTGCCCAAACCCTCTCACCTATGTAAAATAAATATAGAAGGTAGGGGGAAAACATGCCTAGCATCAAATATGGAACCACGATTATCCATTACAATCTGCACAGACAAACCCGCAAAGACGCCAAAATATCCATAGACCTTGTAAATGGTGTGGTAGTATACGCACCAGATAAGATGACAGATGACAAAATCAAAAAATTAATCGAACAAAAAGCAAAATGGATACATGAAAAACTTGAAGAAATAAATGAGGTCCAAACGATGGTCCAGCCGAAAGAATTTGTAAATGGTGAGAAGTTCCCTTATCTTGACCGTCATTATCGATTAAAGGTGAATCGTGCGGATACAGATACAGCCACGATTGGATAAGTTTATTGCTACCGTTCCAAAAACATGGTCCCAGGGCAAGGTTCAAGCACAATTGGAAAAACAAATCATTACATGGTATCATCACTATGGCTATAAAAGCTTATAAAACGCGCCAGCTACTACCAGCAACTATTAGGCGTAGAGCCATCATCCATTCGTTTCAAAACACAGCACAAACGATGGGGAACCTGCACTCCAGAAGGTAACATATGGATCAATTGGCGTATTATCATGGCGCCAATTCGTGTCATGGATTATGTGATCGTACATGAGCTAGCACATCTGGTCATTTTCGAGCGCAGTCAAAAGTTTGGCAAACGGTTAAGTCGGTCTTACCAGATTATGAAAGACAAATAGAATGGTTACGTGTTCATGGCATGGAGTTGCATTGTATCAATGATCATTAAATGAGACATGACTCTATTCGCACGTCAAGTTTTCATTTGAGAGATAGTTAATATTATTCACACCCTTTTTACGAATATGAATGTTTTAATAGAACCGTAATGATGTAATACAAATATCCCCCGAAGAGAAAGGGGGGTAAGTAGATGTGGCAGAAGTTTTAGCCCTGTTTACGACAGCGACAAACTTGACAATTGCTGTTATTAATTTAACCGTTGTCATTTTATCAAATCGTAAAAAGGAAAAGGACTTTCAATCTGCTTGCGACAGAAGAAAAAGCCTAAAGACTAAGACCCGGAGAGGATTAATTTTCTCTCCACCATAAGTATATAATGAATATGTAAAATACACAAGAAAAAGAGGTAGGATTATGATATGAATAGCCTTAATCATTTCATTTGTTACATTAGGGATTTCGCTTTACACTCTTCATTTAGTACGTAAGGATTAGCGCCGCTGCTGCTAAAAAGACGATCAAGCAGTTGAACTTCCTAGCATCACTGTCCGTAACTTGTTTCTCCATTATGCACCTCATCAAAAATATATTTATTACATATATAGACAGATTTTCATACAAGGATTTTAGGAACGCTTTTTCTTGCGCTTCATCATAAATTTCCCCGCACATGCAGATTACTCATTTTCTGTATCGCCAAGAAAAGCGAACGATTTAACATGGATTCTGAATCTGTATCATACGCAAGTTCCCACTGGATTCCATGCTTTTTATTACGAATTAATTCGACGGGGTGCAAAAATAATGGTGCTCGAATGTAGGTGCCATCCAACATTTTGTCGCTTAAAAAAGGATATTCTATGTATAAATCATACAAGCCGGTTTCTTCTTCAATCGACTTGAGATTTCTAAATAAAGATGTCAATTTTGCAGAGATAATAAGAGATTCATTATTGTTGACATCTTGCTCTAACAATTCCGTTTTACCTTTTTTGGCAATGATGGCATCCAGTTATAGATTGCGGATCCTTATCTATTTGTTTGATTGCAGTTAAATCAAAAGACCATTTATCATACCTTTTAAGCATACGTATCGAGCGATTCTTTTTACTTAAATCATTTAAACGAACTTTAAGTATCATCATTTTGTCTTTCATTTGATCATCTAGTTTGACAATAATTCTTTGGTACTATTGTAACGTGTTATTGCCTGTTATTGAAAGTTAATAAACTGGCTATTCATATGATTCCAGGTTTTTTAAGGGAACTCTGCTTCATCCCTTACAAAAACAAAGGAACCCTATTAACTGGGTTTCCTTTGTAAATTCATAAGCATGGGTGAAGCTATTCATTGAAAAAGTCGGTTAGAACACGTTCTATCTCCTCAAAATACGTTTTTACCGGAATCGGCTCAAGAATTACCTGATGATTTTCTTCGACGTTCTCGTAATTCATATGCCAGACAAAATTATTACCTGGAAGCAAAAACTGAATGTCATCAAACTCCGACTGGTCCTTTACATAATCAGACTTCATGAAGGATATGTTATCAAATTCCTGTCCATTCCGTAAAAAGTCGCCAGCAAAGTCACGTAATGCCATTGCCTGATTTTCATCCTGTTTCATCGTCAGTAACAGTTCGGGCTCCGATGTATGTAACTCATCGATCAGCTCATCCGTCATCTGAATTGGCTGCCAACCATTTATATCCGTTTCCGTATCCCGCATACCAAAGTGTTCGCGGAGAATATCATAAAAGCCGTCGTTATTCTTGTAAAAGGAAAAGGCATGCTCCCCGCCCTTCACTTCCTGTACCAGTGAATGCTTTTTATTAAGCAAATGGATGAGCAATACACGATGCTTTCGCATATTGATACAGCGAATCTTTTTCTTGGCATGTACAAGCAGATAAAGTAAATCCTCCAAACCCTTGGCAATGCCGGTTTCCCTATTATCATCCCAATATCCCTTTTGCCTGAGTTTCGTTTCCGTTTCCTGAACAAAACGGTTAAATTCCGATTCATTTTTTATCAGTTCCTGCTCGTTCAAAATCTGACCTGCCATTTTATCGTAACCACAAAGAGAAAGTGCAGCAACCATTTCATTGATGGTTAGATTGATTTGTTGTGTTTGTAACATGGGGAACCTCCTTTTAGTGAAACTATCATTTTCCAGACAATAACATATCATAAATTAAATACACCAATGACTGTGAACGCCTGCCAAATTAAGATTAAGGCAAACACGATCGCAAAAAGTTTATTTATTAACAACGGAAGCCTTAATAAGGTGAGTTGAATATAGTAATTAACACCCGAAAAGCATATGGCGATATATTTAAAGATGTAGTCAGCTATCGTTTCTTTCTTATCATATACATTTGCCCGGTATAATCCGATTGTAATCGGATGGAAAAGAATAGAGTATAGCGCAAACATAGCATTCGTCATTAACATCAAAAAAACAATCGTACTTGGCCAAGGAACTCCAGCTCCCAAGAAAATAAGCGAAAATAGTGATAATCCCACAACTGCTATACCGAATCCAATCCATTCCTCTTTCGAATGACTCCATTTCATTTTTCTCGGGAACGCCATTTTATCGGGGCTAAAACAAGAAATAATCGATAGTAAAATGCTTGCAGGTTCCGCAAAAACGAATAAAAATACATATACCCCTGTCAATTCATCTTCGGGCCAACTATTTTTATTTATTACAAACAACATCACGATGACAAACAACAATATATTTGCGTTTAAGAAAAATTTAAATCCATTCTTTAAAGAGAACCTCTTGCTTTCTTTTCCTCCCGATTTTAATTTCGTCACCATTTATCGCTTCCATCCCCATCTGCTACATATAACCTCTAGCCTATAAGCTATACCCTAATACGTAAAAATAGTACCCGCAATAATAAACTGCATTGCCAATATAAACACAAAAATGATGGTAATCGGTTTATTAAAAATAAGGGGTAATTTTTGTAGATTAACTTGCACATTATAATTTAGGGTCAACACCAAAACCAATGGTTGATATTGATAGGTAAATATGGTAATGGTGCTAAATAAAT
>NZ_JBFNXI010000038.1:0-31535 GCF_040812445.1 Lentibacillus sp. L22
TTTGAGGATACCCTACCTCTTTTTTTCGTCTCAAATATTTTACACAAACTATTTTACGTCATCTAAATTTTACATAAGTTCGATTAGAATGTATATAATCAATCATATGTTATCTGGATAGGGGGGAAAGTGATGCGATTAGAACGGCCATCGTTAAAATGGAAAGAGGAGCATGAAAACTATGTAAAGGAATGGGGACCAGCCCGAATGATTCCGAGTAGCTTCAATTTGTCAGGATATGATACGTATGAGGCATATTTGGAAGCTTTGGCGATTAGGGAAGGTGGTACGGACAAATGGTTGCCAAGTACCAATTATTTTTTGATAAATGATCATGAACGAATCGTCGCGATGGTTGATATTCGTCATGAACTAAATGAATTTCTCTATCATGTTGGTGGTCATATTGGGTATAGTACGCGCCCATCCGAGCGAAAGAAGGGATATGCAACCATAATATTAAAAGAAGCATTGAATAAATGCAGGGAATTGGATATAGATCGCGTTTTGGTGACATGTGATGAGGATAATATCGGATCAGCCAAAGTAATTTTAAATAATGGTGGAGTAGAAGAAAATTCTTTTAAGGATACAGATGGAACCGTGACACGCAGATTTTGGATTGAAACTAGTAAAAGACAATTGTAATCGATCATAGGCGTGTAACTGATTGAGAGCAGATCAGGGATACTAATCTCGAATCCTGCTATTCCATCTTTTGAAAAATATGATTGGCCACTAAGACGGAACAGGGAAAAAGCAATGAGAAACGAAAAGCCTTTAATCAAGTGAAAACTACCATCGGAAAGTATTCCGGATGGTAGTTATGATTGTATCACTTATTTTTTCGTGACTTGTGACATCTGATACCAGATCGATCCTTCTGCTTTTTCACCACCCTCAATTCTTGCCAGGGCCATTTTTACCTGCATCCGTACTTCGAATTCCGGGTCATCTAATGCTTTTTTTAAAGCGGGTACGGCGGTTTCATCACCAACTTCATACAAATACATTGCAGCACGCCAACGCACGAGGCGGTTTGGATCTGAAAGTTTATTGATCATTTCCGGGATGGCCTCGGTAAAGCCAAGATCGGATAAACAATCTCCGGCAGTACGCCTTACGTTAACTGCTTTGTCATTTAATGCTTTATATAAGTATGGTAAAACTTCGCGATCCTCAATCATGCCAAGATACGCAGTTGCGAGTCGCCGAATCGATGCCTTTTGATCATCCAGTGCTTTATCGAGAACAGCTAAATCATCAACGGTTGGATCCGCCATTTGATCAAGTGCTGCATAGCGATCTTTCCAGTTTGGGTTATCCAGCATGTCGAGTGTAACTTTCTTCCTTACCGGTCCAGTATTTTCTTCAGCATAATTATCGGATAGTGCCGCTTGAAGTAATTGCTGCAGTCGTTCTTGATCGTAACTTGCGGTTATTTCTTCAACAACTTCTTGTCCGATGGTTTCTATATCACCATAACGAGGCATCTGTTCGACCCATTTACGCTCCATCAACATATTATCAGAGGCAGCGGAGGCTTCCATGGTTGCGTTCATGAACCGTTCCGGAAGTCCAAATCGTTGCTCACGTTCACCATCCTGCAGTTTTACCTGAACAGGCAGCTGACGAAACTTTTGGATGAATACCTTTACTTCCCCGTAATTGTCATCGGTTGGCATATGACTGGTAAACAGTTGATCCGTGTCTGTGTCTTCTTCGGTTGAGCCTAAAACATCACGTACGGCTGGCAAAATTTCCTCCCAAGCAACCCTTGGATTTCGTTCCAGTGCGATAAAATCAATAACACGATACAAACCTTTGACCCCATTGATTTCAAACAAAGATTTGACATAATCAGGAGCATCAATGAGTTCATCATCACGTTTATAATTTTCGGTTTGACCATTAGCAAGTCGCTCATCCACATTTATTTTCATAGAATGCGGGCTTGGTGTAGGCTCAATGGAAACGATTTTCATAACGATCACCCTTATTATTATGCGATTGTAGCAAAATTTCGTCGGTATATCCATTGTTTAAAATGCCATGTCAGATATGTTTAATGCGGTAATGGGCAACAAATTATTTGCCAAAATGTTTGGGATGCACAAGCCGGTTTGTGAAATCACAAATCAGCTTGTGCATCCAGCAAAGCTTGTTGATATTTCGGATAATACGCTTGCCAAACGGCAGTACGATCTTCTATAGATTGTCCGTCAAGCAATGCCTCAATCACATCTAAACAGACATGCCACCCAGCTAAATCCTTTGGTGTATGCGTAGTAACTTCATGTAAATATTCCTTGAATACAAGTGTTGAGCCACTTGCTTGAACTAATAATTCAAAGCGTACGGCGTTTTTATCCCATTCAAATGCAAAAATTCTATTGGTGACAGCTTCTGTTATTTGCATGTGCTCATAGCTGCCATCCCCGAGATTAAACAGTATCTCTCCGCCATTTTGTAACGTCTGAATTTCCAGCTCGGGAAACCATTGTTGTAATTTGTTATTCTCTGTTAAATAGGCCCACACTTCTTCCGGATCATGTTGTAACAATCGTTGATAAGTTGCAGTAAGTACACCTTTTTCTCGGTCTAATTTTGCGATCAATTTTATGTACTCCCTTCATTGGAAAGCAAATTTGGATATAATTAATCATAACATAGGAACAAGCAATTTCCATCATTGATGAGGGAGACCTTTTGATTTGTGTTGGCTGTTTTGATATGTTATCTTCATATCAAATGAATAGGTGATGACGTTCGCCATAAAGCGTTGTTCGAGGTGTTATACAACTGATGACGTCTACCTTCATTGCCCTTTTCGGAAGGGCGTTTTGAGGTAGGCGCTTTTTGTGTTTTAAAAGGAGCAGCGATGGAAAAAACTATGGAACTACAAATAAAAGGAATCAATGAACAAATAATGAACTGGATGTGGAACAACCATATCAACGTTGCCCTGCAATAAACCAGTTTGAGGAGGAGTGATCTGTGTACTATGTTTTTCTTGTTATATTTGGAGTGCTGGGAGCTCTATTAAGGTATTCGATTGGATTAATGATCCAAACGGACTTTCCGCTGGCAACACTACTCATTAATGTTGCAGGCTGTTTCTTACTTGCCTTTTTAACCCAGTTTCTCAATGGAATCCCTAATTTCCCAAAAAAACTGGTTTCGGCGATCGGGACGGGGTTTGTTGGCTCATTTACGACTTTTTCCACATTTGCGTTGGAGTCTGCGGAGTTATTGAATTTAAGTGATTATATCGGTGCAGCCAGTTATATTTTGACAAGCTTAATCGGTGGTTTGCTTGCTTGTGTACTTGGTTATCGGAGCAGTGAGATATTATTGGCAACGGGAAAGGGGAATTGAGCATGCCCATTAACTTCATCATGGTCGCGGTTGGTGCTGCGTTTGGTGTGCTTGCTCGGGCATTAACCACAAACTGGATAAAAAGGAAGTGGAATTCTACTTTTCCGTTGGCGACCTTTATCATTAACATGGCCGGTTCTTTATTGCTGGGGTTCTTAACCGGTTTAACGATTGACAATCAATTATTACTGGTTCTTGGGACAGGCTTTATGGGTTCATTTACCACATTCTCTACGTTTAATGTAGAGAATATCGAACTACTACAGCAGAAAAAGTATCTACATTTAATTAGTTATTTGGGGACTTCCTATGTTTTTGGTATTGTCGCTGTATTTATCGGTGTTGCAGCTGGTGATGCAGTAACCTAAATGAAGGGATAAAAGGCGAAATATAACATTGATTTCGCCTTTATAAATCAGTTACGTGACGACTTTTTACGCCAATTTCCTTTTTGCCACGACCACACCATCTTCATCAACATATACATAATCGCCGGGTGTCCAATCTACACCACCAAATGTTACTGGAATATCTGTTTCTCCATCACCTTTCTTCTGGCTTTTTAACGGATTTTTCCCCAAGGCACGGACACCGATATCCATGTTGTTAATGTCGGCGGTATCCCTAATGCATCCATAAATAATGATGCCGGCTAATCCCCGCTCCATGCCAATCGCTGCTAAATTATCGCCCATCAACGCACAATTTTTGGATCCGCCCCCATCAACGACAAGCACATGTCCTTTAGGAATTGTTTCCAACGCCGCTTTAACCAGGACATTATCTTCCAACACCTTTACCGTCGAAATTGGTCCGGAAAATGCTGTTCTTTTTCCAAATGATTGAAACTCCTGCATGCATATAGATAATTCATTGGCAAATTCATCGCATAAATCAGTTGTTTTTAATGACATATCTAACACCTATCCTTTCTTCTTTAAACCAATTTTTGCATTTTTCATAACGAATAGCAATCAAATCAGTTTACGATATGGAAAAGAGCCTTATTATTTTCTTTCCTTCAAACAAAACCGGAGAGTGGGATATAATGGGAAACATGTTATACTGATTAGACACGAATGGAAATGAAAATGATAGGATGAGAATATGGTAAAAACAATCGATGTATATGTAAAACCAAAACGAATAGCAAGGTATAAACAAGGCTGTTTGCCAATTCATAAAGATGACATCACAAATGCCGAGGTACTCAAGAACGAGGGAAGTATCATTTTGCTGAAGGATCAAAATCACCAATTTCTTGCCAAAGGTTACTATGGAAAACAGAATAAAGGAATTGGCTGGGTGCTTTCTCATAACCAGCAGGAAAATATTAATGACCAGTTTTTTAAAGCTAAATTGAAACAAGCAATGAGAAAGCGGCGGCATTTTTACGCTGACCCGAACACAAATGCTTTCCGTGTTTTCAATGGTGAAGGAGATGGCATTGGCGGATTAACTATTGATTATTTTAACGGCTATTATTTGATTAATTGGTATAGTGAAGGGATCTATTCGTTCCAATCAGCGGTTATTGGAGCATTAGGTTTACTTGATAATTATAAGGCCATCTATCAAAAACGGCGCTATGATACCAAAGGGCAATATATCGATGACGATGATTTTGTAACCGGAGATCGTGGGGAATTTCCAATTATCGTCAAAGAAAACGGCATGAATTATGCTGTTTATCTAAATGATGGGGCAATGGTCGGTATTTTTCTTGATCAGCGTGATGTTAGAAAGGCAATACGTGACCAGTATGCAAAGCAGAAGACAGTACTAAATACGTTCTCATATACAGGTGCATTTTCAGTTGCTGCAGCTGTTGGCGGTGCTTTGAAAACGACCAGTGTCGATCTGGCCAAACGGAGTAAAGCGAAAACGATTGAACAATTCAGTGTAAATGGAATTGATTTCGAACAGCAGGATATTATCGTGATGGATGTCTTTGATTACTTTAAATATGCCAAACGGAAAAATCTCACATTTGACTTAGTGATTTTAGATCCGCCAAGTTTTGCCCGCTCCAAAAAACGTACATTTTCAGCGGCAAAAGATTATCCGGCCTTGCTTAAAGACACGATTCCGATCACCGCAAAAAACGGTGTGATTGTTGCTTCGATTAACAATGCGACTGTCAGCATGAAAAAGTTTAAGGGATTCATTGATAAGGCATTTAAAGAAATGAATCGCAAATACCGAATCCTGGAGACCCATTCGCTGCCTGTTGATTTCGCGACAAGTGACGCCTATCCAGAAGGTGATTATTTGAAAGTGTGTTTCATAAAAATAATGGATTAGTGATTGCTGAACATTGATCATTGGGGGTAATCATCGATCGGGTAGATGAAAAAACAATTGGACGACCGGAATTGCAAGAACTGGCTACAAAGTTGATCGGAAGCTTAGAAAAGTCGATCGATCAGTCCGCAAAGTTGATCGGAAACAAGACAAAGTTGATCAAGTGCCAATAAAATCAACGCATCAAAAAACCGATCGAGACCTCGGAAAAATAAGCACACTAAAAAGGCTGCGGCGTATACTGCAGCCGCAACCAGAAGCGGTTTTTGTTCACTTCACCTGGAGACCGTTCAAATCCAATGTTAATGATAATACTTGATTGTTCGGAAACATCGGTTGGATCTGTTCAGCGATAGCCTTACCTTTATCTTTTGGAACAAAGGAGATTAATGTTGGTCCGGCGCCGCTGATTACCGTTCCATATGCTCCGTTGTTCTTTGCATGCTCTCTTATATCGTGATAGCCAGGAATAAGTGCTTTCCTGTATGGCTCATGGAATAGATCCCGTTCCATCATTTTTCCTGCTAATACATAATCACCAGATATAAGTGCGGCAATCATCAAATGACCGACCCCGCTTGCATCAGTAGCTTCCGATCGTGTATACATTTCCGGAAGTGCGTTTCTAGCCGCTTCCGTTTTCAATTCGACATGAGGTATGTGGACAACAAGATCAAGATTTAGTTCCGGTAACTGAAAATAGTCCGTTTCTTCGCCGGTATTTTTAAGTGAGAGAACAACACCGCCGAATAATGCAGCAGCAATATTATCGGGATGGCCTTCAATGATCGTGCCAGTATCCAATTTCTCCTGTTCCGTCATACGAAGCTCACACAGTTGATTCGCCAGTTCAATTCCGGCCATGATAGCTGAAGCACTGCTACCAAGACCACGAGCGAGCGGGATTTCACTACTTACTTCCACCTTGCATGCCGGTAATTCCCGCTGATATATATCTGCTGTTTGTTTAGCAATTTGATAGATAAAGTGATCCTCATGATTAGTGAAAGAAGGGAGCAAATGGGAATGGTGTACAAACTCCCATTTGTCTTGCCTTACTACCTCCAATGTTAAATAACGATTCAATGCCAGTCCAGCTGAATCAAAGCAGGGGCCGATATTGGCTGAACTGGCTGGAACGGTGATCGTAAACATGTTCACTGTTTCACCACGTCTTCAATATAGGCTGTGACCGTCTCCTCATCATTAGGTAAGGATACCGGGTTAACATGCAGTTGGTCAATGGCTGTTTGCGGGTCTTTTAAGCCGTTTCCAGTTAACACAGCGACAACCTTGCTTCCTGGTTCAATCCAGCCGCTTTCACATTGTTGGATCACACCGGCAATCGAAGCACATGAACCTGGCTCAGCAAAAATTCCCTCTTTTTTAGCTAACAATTGAAATGCATGTAGTATTTCTTCATCTGAAACTGAACCAATCTTACCATTTGATTCATCCCGGGCTTCAGTGGCTAAGTGCCAGCTGGCTGGGTTTCCGATTCGAATTGCGGTTGCAACGGTTTCCGGCTGTTCAATTACTTTTTTCTGTACAATGGCTGAGGCGCCCACTGCCTCAAATCCAGCCATTTTTGGAAGACTGGTTTGTTTATGTTCGTTAAGTTCTTTAAACCCTTTCCAATAAGCACTAATATTACCGGCATTGCCAACTGGGATCGCTAAAATATCCGGTATAGTACCAAGCTGTTCATATACCTCAAAGGCAGCTGTTTTTTGTCCTTCCAAACGATACGGATTGACTGAATTAACAAGTGTGACAGGTGAATGTTCGCTCACCCGTTTAACCATTTTTAGGGCATCATCAAAGTTACCCTCGATTTCCACGATTTCTGCTCCGTACATCATTGCTTGAGCAAGTTTACCGAGAGCCACCTTACCTTTGGGGATCACAATAATCGCCCGCATGCCTGCCTGAGCCGCATATGCAGCAGCTGAGGCGGACGTGTTACCAGTAGACGCACAAATAACTGATGTACTACCTTCTTCTTTTGCTTTTGCAACGGCCATGACCATGCCTCGATCTTTAAATGAACCAGTTGGATTGGCCCCCTCTACTTTCCCATAAAGCTCCACACCTAATTGTTCAGAAAGGTGCGAGAAGTGGACAAGTGGGGTATTTCCTTCCTTTAATGTTAGTGAAGGAGTTTGTTCTGTTATAGGCAAATATTCTGCGTAATGTTTTAGTAGTCCTGGCCAATTGTTCATTTATCACCATCTCCTTCAACCCTAAATGAGCTTTCAACACTTTCTACTACATCCAGGCTGTTTAGTTGTTCCATTGATTTCTTAAAGTTTGCCAGGTCAGTCTGGTGGGTAACCAGAACAACTTCCGCAAGTTCTGTTTTACTGCGTGGTATTTGCAAGATCCGTTCAAAACTGATGTCCATTTGATTAAACAAGTGTGAAATGGAAGCGAATGCTCCAACTTCATCTTTGACATGCATGCGAATATAAAATTGGCCAAATTGTCTTTCAGGTGGAGTCGGCTCTTTTTTAAACAATGGCGATTGAAAGTTCTTGCCGTTTACACCCAACCGCATATTGGTAATAACGGTAACGACATCAGCCATGATAGCAGTGGCAGTTGGTAAACTTCCCGCCCCTGCTCCGTAAAACATAGTTTCCCCAACAGCCTCACCACTTACATATACGGCATTGTATTCATTCTTAACGGCAGCAAGTGGATGTTTATCAAACAGGAATGTTGGCTGTACATTCACTTCCACCTGCCGATCACGACAATTTGCATAACCGATCAACTTCATTTTGTAACCCAATTGTTTCCCGTATTGTAAATCAGTCAGGGCAATATCAGAAATACCACATACTTCTACATCGGAAAGTTCGACATTGGTTGAGAAGGCAAGACGTGATAAAATCGCCATTTTGCGGGCGGCATCCAGCCCTTCTACATCAGCGGTTGGGTCGGATTCAGCAAATCCAAGTTCTTGTGCCTCTTTTAATGCATCCTCGTACGTAACGCCTTCTTCATCCATTTTTGTTAATATGTAATTTGTAGTTCCATTAACGATGCCAATTACTTGTTGGATCCGATCTGAAACGAGTCCGTCAGCAAGTCCCCTCAGAATGGGAATGCCACCTGCTACACTTGCCTCGTAAAATAAATCACATTGATTCCTGCTTGCCATGTTCTGCAGTTCCGGACCATGCAAGGCGATTAAATCCTTGTTGGCTGTTACAACATGTTTTTTCGCTGCAAATGCCTCCAATATATGATTTCGTGCTTCATCAATCCCACCCATTACTTCAACAACCACATCGATTTCGGGGTTATGTACCACCTCATCAGGATCGGTTGTCAAATAGGATGGATCTACTTGAACATCCCGTGCCTTCTCCAAATCTCGAACGAGCACCTTTTTAACTTCTACACCACAGCCTAACTGGTGGACGAGCTTTTCCTGGTGCTCCTCAATAAGCTTGATAACTCCTGATCCAACGACACCTAAACCTAGTAAGCCAATCGATACAGTATTTTTCATTTTCCCACTCCATTATCCATAATAATACGACAATTAAATAATATATTAATAGCATTGTAAACATCTGCAACGTATATGGCAAGGGTTTTTGTTTAATTAATTGGAAAAGTGGTTGAGTAACAATTTATGGAAGGTGATCCGCTAAAATTTTAATGCTTCAATATATTGATTAACATCCATTTTGTTGAATTGTTTCCTTGCAGCATTATTTAGAACATCATTGTTCATAGGCACTGTCTACTTATCTGGTTTAAAATTTAAAAACCTTGAATGGGCGTGTATCCCATCAAGGTTATCCTGATTATTATCTTCTATCTATACTACATTATTTTTAAGGCAATTTCCAAAAATGTTCGTATTACCTTATCCCTCTTTCAGTAACACCCGAAGTTGCTTTGCTTACTCAAAATCGAGATAATAATTATCATCTTCCATCATTAAGTTGAACGCATCGGGAATTTACGGGGTGCTTATCCCTACTTTCCAAATAATTGGCTTTCTCACAACATAGAGGTGGGGATATTACAGCCCGTTAATGCGTGATAAATTCTTCTTTGACTAATTTGTTTCATTTTTTGTTCTAATATTTTAAAAAAACTTGAGAAGCTTTTAGCTAATCAAGGTTTAAAACGTTAATTCATATTTGAGGAATATGAACCAAATTTCCTGGTGAGCTATTAATAAAAATATTAGGGATATCAGGTTTATTCTTTTTCAACTTAAATTTTTGGACCCTTGTTAGCCCTGGATCAAAAGAAATATTCCGCGATTTGAATTCAAGATCTTTAAGTTTGTTATAGACTTTGGATAAGAAATTCTTCCATTCCTTTGACGAAGAATTTAAAACTTCATCCGGGTTTTCCAGCAAACGATATCCATCTGCATAATGGAACATTAATAACCCAGTTCCCAAATCACAATTTTCATTTTCAAGAATTGCCATTGGTACATTAAATCCATTGTTCCAATTATAGTTTGCTGCAAAAAAATGAAGTATTAAAGGGTTATCTATATTACCTAACTGGATAATTACATCATTCTCATCTGTATTATAAAGCAGCTGTTCAAGTAGATTAATATCTTGCTTATTCATTAAAACCTTCTCCCTAAATAATTAGTTTTCCAATTAGACCAAACAGGGGTCTTATTAATTATGATTGTTTACTCCGTCCTGTTTAATTTTGTTGACTATAATTCTATAATCGTTTCAAGTTCATTTGTTTCAATGGTGCATTCTTCATCGCTATAATTATCAATTATTTTCGTAATGTGTCGTTGTATTTCTAATGTACAATATTATTACCTGTACATTCTTCAAAATTCGACGAGTCACCATTTAGGACTTTTTGTATTAATTTCAACCAAGGTTGTCTATTACTCTGAATATCACCCATTAGTAGAATTGCAACAGGGGAAATGATATCTGGCATATCTATTTCTAAACCTTTGTCGCTCTCTAATAAAAACTTCATATTTCATGGTTTCACTTCCTTAGTAGATGGATATGCTGTTTTAATTTCACCGTGAAGGTCCGGTCTCATTCCCTGCCAAGTATCTTTGAACAACTTTTCAAACATCGCCATTTTTATCTTGTTGCTTCATCGTATTCCAAAAATAAATCTTGTAAATCGCCATTAATGGGCTCAGTGGTATTATTAACAGTCAATTTAAACTCAACCTCAACTTTTTCTCCCACTATCATTCCTTCGTCTATTACACCTAAAATTGTAGATAAAGTGTCCACTTCTATTTGCTCAATTATTTTAAATAATATCTCTTTGGTTTCATTGGAGAGTTCCGTGTAAAATCTTAATGATTTCTTCCAATACGGATCTGCTGCTTCATTAATATTTGTATTCATAAATAATTCACGATAAGTATCTAAATTACCCTTTACTATTGATTGATGCATTTGTTTAATAATATCTTTTTTGTTCATATCTTCTATTTCCTCCCAGATTCAGGGTATAAAATTTATCAAAAACAATTAGTTGTATATCGACTGAAATCGGTGAAACATCGACCCGGGAACAGCAAAGTCAACGAAAGATGCTGGTATTAGTAAAGGAGACGGATCAAGCCCGTCTCCTTTTATACTTGCTTTTACTGAAAAAGTGAAACTCATCATACATCGAAATAAGCGCGGTTGCCAAGGCAAAAAGAACCAGCAGGGCACCAACAAACGGATTATATTCAATGGATGCCTGTTCAATAACCAATCCACCAATGAAGGATCCAACCGCAATGCCAAGATGTAAGGCAGAATTGTTTAAACCTTGTTGAACATCAGATGTTTCCGGGGAAGTGTTCATTAGATAGCTCTGCATGGCTGGTGAGATTGCCCAATTCATCGCGCCCCATACGATCATAACAATCAAAAATAGCGGCAAATAAAACGTTGTAAAAGGGATGGCTATAATCGCGATACCGAACACAGTAACCGATATGAGTATCGTTTGTTTGGCCCCAATCGTGTCAGCCAATGTTCCGCCAATTCCGCCACCACTGACTGCTGCAATTCCAAATAAGAGATAAATGATACTGATCCAGGATCCTTCCAGTCCGAGTGTCGTCTTGACAAATGGTGTTAGATAAGCATACAAGACGGTGTGTCCCGCTAAAAACAGGAACGTGGTTGATTGGCCAAAAAGTATTTTTCGGTTTTTAAGTGTTGCCAGCTGTTTTCCAAGTGGTACAGATGGTTTTGGTGCCACACGATCCATGAAAAAATGGAGAAAGACAATGGAAAGCACCGTTAAAACTGTGATAAGCACAAATGGTGCCCGCCAGCCAAACAGATTTCCCAATATCAAACCAATGGGAAGCCCTAAAACAATGGATGCACTAACCCCCATGGAAACAATGCCAATTGCTCGTCCGCGGTATTTCGGATCGACAATGCTCGGAGCCATTGTCAAACATAAGATGATTAATAGTGCACCACTTGTTGCTGACACGACACGTCCAATAAAAAGTACTGTATATGAAGGGCTAAATACTGTAATGATATTTCCGATTAAAAATACAAACAACGATATGATGGTCAGCCGCTTTCGTTCTACCCCGGCGGTGAGGATGAGTAAGGTAGGGGAAGCTATGGCAAAAATCAATGAGAAAATAGTGATCAAATACCCCGCTTGTCCGAGGCTGACGTTTAAATCCGCCGCAATTAAATCCAAAATTCCTCCGATAATTAATTCAACCATCCCTACGACAAATGAGACGACCATCAATAAATAAACTCGCTTATCCATATGCAAGCTTCCTCTCTAAAATGTACCAATAACAATCATAATGACTAAGTGATTAAAATACAAGGGCGAAATTGCCATGAAGTAGCCTGTATTTATTAAAGCAGTTGACGGAGTGTAATAACTGTTATACAATATATATAACAATTATTACAAAAAAGAAAGATGTGATTTGATGTGTATATTAAATTAGATTTTGAATCAAATGAACCAATCTACACGCAGTTAAAGCATCAAATAATAGCTGGTATTGCTAAAAAGGAATTACTTCCAGGTGAGGATTTGCCTTCTGTTCGAGCGATGGCGGCAGATATTGGAATAAACTTGCATACGGTAAATAAAGCATATCAGCAATTGAAGCAGGAAGGGTTTATTTTGATCCACCGGCAGAAAGGTGTGGTGATCAATCCTGATGGCGTTCCACCGGCAGATGAAGATTATCGCAACGGGGTAAAAGACACGTTGCACCCTTTGATTGCTGAATCCATTTGTCGCGGAATAACCAAACAGGAATTTATTAAGTTTTGTGATCAATTATTTACAGAATTTGCGAAAAAGGAAAGGTGATGAACGTGGAAGTATTTTTACTCATCGTTATGATGGTTCCTGTTTTTCTTTCATTGATGTTCATTCCATACTGGACCAGAAAAACAGAAAGCTTTGGTGTTTCGATTCCCGAGGAGGTATACTTTCATCCTGAAATCCATTCGATGCGTAAACAATATGTATGGTGGATGGGAATAGTCGGTGTAATTACAGTGGGGGTTTTTTGGCTGCTTTCAGAAACAGTGGCAAATAAAGAAAGCACCATTAGTATTTCCTTCAGCATCATTATAATAGCATATCTTGTGATCAGTTTTATTATTTATCTATATTTTCACAGGAAGATGAAAAGTTATAAACAAGCGGCAAAGTGGTCCGAGGAACAGTCACAACTTGTGGTGGTAGATACTGGATTTCGAAACCAAAAGCTAACGTATTCCAATATTTGGTTTGTCATTCCGTTTGCGATTACAATTTTGACGATGATCGTCAGTTTAACATCGTATCAGCAAATTCCGCAGCAAATTCCAATGCAATATAATTTTTCCGGTGAAGTCACCAATTATGCCGAGAAAACGTATCGTTCAGTGTTATTAATGCCTGTCATGCAGATGTATTTAATCTTGCTTTTTCTTTTCATCAATACCATTATTGCAAAAGCAAAACAGCAAATTAGCGCAGGAAATCCGGAAAAATCGAAGCAGCAAAATTTACAATTCAGGCGAAGATGGTCTGCCTTCACGATATTAACCGGAATTGCCCTGATACTCATGTTGTCATTCATCCAAATGCCCTTCATTTATAATATCGATCAACAGATTCTAATGGTTATTTCACTTGTGATTATATCAGTAATTATCGTTGGATCCATTGTGTTATCAATTACGACCGGGCAAGGTGGTAGCAGAGTAAACGTGCATATGGGAGACAAGGGCGAGGTGATTGATCGTGATGATGACCGCTACTGGAAATTGGGGATACTCTATTTTAATAGGAAAGATCCGTCGTTATTTTTGGAAAAGCGATTTGGTGTTGGCTGGACAAATAATTGGGCCCATCCGTTATCGTGGATTATCTTGCTTATAATTATTGGATTAGCAATTAGCATACCGATTTTGCTTGGGGTATAAAATGAAAATGGGAGTGTGGCGTGCAAATAAAGGCTGTTATGCGCTATAGATTTAGCTGGAACCGTTGTAGATTGCCCGGGATGCGCTGTAGATCGAAGCAAAATCGCTATAGATATAAAGTGAGGGTTATTTTCACGATTCTTAGCGTCTAATATTAAACAGGTTCTTTCCCAAATTATAAAAATTGCACATTATTTCACAAAGAATGACCCCGTTTTGATCAATCTTTTTTCAAAACGGGTTCTTATCGTATAACTTAAAAATACGGGTTTGTAGGATATTTTTATCAAACTTTGTTTTAAAGCTGCAAAATCCGACTATATTACGCTCCCATGTCTTTGCTCTCAATTGACTTAGCGTTGGTGCTAAAAATAATTATAAGCCGATGTATTACAATTCCAGAAATCATGAATAATCCTAAAGATATTAATCCCATT
Source organism: Lentibacillus sp. L22 (assembly GCF_040812445.1). Lineage (NCBI taxonomy): Bacteria > Bacillati > Bacillota > Bacilli > Caryophanales > Bacillaceae > Lentibacillus > Lentibacillus sp. L22. The sequence goes on from NZ_JBFNXI010000038.1 coordinate 14,564, forward strand.
CTGGCGGAATAATTGTCAATAATCATGCCTAGTGATGGAGAAGCAATCGCCTGTAATAGTAGTGATATAGACATCCAGATTGACATAGCTCTACCCATAAAAGCTTTAGGTACAGTTTCCATAAGGATTGTATTCATTACAATTCTTAGTGATGAGTTACATAAACCGAATAATAGACTGCCTAAAAACAAAATAATTACATAGTTATTAAATGCAAATGCTATCAACGTTGTAATAGATACCAAGAAAAAAAGAGTTACTGCTCCATTCTTTGATACTTTTTTAGCGATTGGAGCTGCAACAAAACCAGATAAAAATCCTCCAATTCCATAAAACATATCCGAAAAACTAAATGCAATTGAACTACTTTGTAACGTATCGCTAACATAACCTGGAAGTACAACGTTATACATCATGGTCGCTACCAATGGGATAATTGAGGCGAAACCAAAAAAGAAAATTTTCGGTCTGCCTTTAAGGAACTTTATCCCACTTTTAAAATTTGAATAAAAGGATTCCTCAGTGTTTTCAATAATAGAGTTGTATTTAACTTGAAAGATGAAAATGCTACTAAGTAAGAACATAATCGCATTAAAAATCAGCATGTTTCCAAAACCTAAGTATTCATAAAATACACCGGAAACTCCACCTGCTGTAAACATACCTACTTGTAAACAAATTTCGACTAAAGAATTTCCATGAACTATTTCATCGCCCGAAAGAAGTTCCTGTAACAAACTTCTAGATGTAGACATATATGTTGTCCAGCCCATACCATTTACGATAGAGAAAAGATACATATATCCTATATGAAATCCATTTGTTAATAGCATCATAGCGATAACTGTTATAGCTATGGATTGAATTAAATACGTAAATAAAATAATTTGTTTCCTTTTAAATTTGTCCGTTAATATTCCAGTAAGTGGTGATATAAGGAACCCTGCTATTACATTTAACGAAAGCATAATCCCTACTGCTATAATAGAGCTGGTCTGTTCCATTAGATACCAGTTAGCTCCTACTGTGCCCATACCAATTCCGAACGCATAAATGATTTCAGAAAAGAAAAAGTTACGAAAATCCACTCGTTTTAGTAGCCTGAGAAACATGCGAAAACCTCCTGTAAATTGCTTTCCAACATCTGTATAGTTAAAAAGATGCCATTTTAGATATAAATTTTTTGTTCATTAATTCAGCTGACTCAAAAGCTTCTTCATCACGGTGTATTTCTCCAGGTCTGTTTCCTTTAGCAAGGATATATCCATCAAATGTAATTCCAATAAAATTAAAGATATATTGAAATTGCTGGATCAATGGAAGACCTTTCAAAGATGGCTTATCCCCACCAACCGCAATTACATATGCTTTCTTAGAAGACATGATAATTTTAAAATCAGGATAATTTAAGTCCTTTAGTGTTTGTGACCAGCGATCAATAAAATTTTTCATCATTCCCGACATGCTAAACCAATAAATCGGTGTAGCAAATATTAGAATATCATGGGGCAGAATGCGGTCAATAATTGCGTTATAATCATCATTTACTTCCTGAAACCCACCTTTGGAATGACGCAAATCTTCAATAGGTTTTATTTCGTAGTCTTTTAAATGTATTCTTTCTACAGATAACCCGCGTATTGCCTGTTCAGTTAGAATTTCTGTATTGCCGTCTTGGCGAGTCCCTCCATAAATTACTGCAATAGTCATACGTATGCGCTCCTTCACATAAGATTTTTTCTTGCTATTTGCTTACATCTATCCTATGATAGAATCACAAATCAATAAAGATGATTATTTCGTTTGAATCAATCGATAAAAACGATTTAAAAGAGGAGGTGAATGAATTTGGAGTTAAAACAACTGATTACCTTTAAAGTGGCTAGTGAAAACCTAAACTTTACCCGAACAGCTAAGATGTTGAATTTCGCTCAATCAAGTATAACTTCCCAAATAAAGACTCTTGAAACAGAACTTGGAAAACCGTTGTTTGAACGTTTGGGAAAACGTTTGATTCTGACAGAAGCTGGGCGTCAATTTAAAAAATACGCTGATAAAATGATACAGCTCTCTGAGGAGGCAAAGGAGACTATTGATGGAGTTGAGGACCCTGTGGGAACCCTTACTATTGGAGCACAGGAAAGTCAATGTACGTATCGTCTTCCACCAATCCTAAAAGAGTTTAAAGCTCAGTTCCCTCGAGTTAAACTCATATTTAAACCAGCGCATTCCGACGAAAAAGCTAGAGAACAGCTGATGGATGGTTTGCTCGATATTGCTTTCATTACGGATGTATCCAGGCCAGTAGATGCTTTCAAAATGGAGTCCCTTACCCAAGAAAATATAAAAATGGTTGTTTCTCCAGACCATCCATTACTTACAAAATCAGAAGTTTATCCAGAAGACCTCGAACATGAAACGCTATTGCTTACCGAAACCGGATGTTCTTACCGCAATATTTTGGAAGAAAGCTTTCGTATGGCTGGAATTTACCCGAAAAACAAATTGGAATTCGTCAGTATAGAAGCGATCAAACAATGTGTGATTGCAGGGCTTGGTATCGCTGTATTACCAGCGATGGTGGTAGAAGCTGATGTTATTAAAGGAGAAATGAAGGAACTGGAATGGAATCATTTCAAAACTCCTATTTTTACCAAAATTGCCTGGCATAAGGATAAATGGATGACACCGCCGTTAGAAGCCTTTATCGAGTTATCTAGAAGAACTTTTAAAGAAGTTAAAAATTAATCGAACTTACTGTGAGAGACAATAAAGATGTTCCATTAAAGGCGCGTTTACGGCATAGCGGTGTTTAGGAATCGGGCCAGTTTCCGGATTAAAAGAAGGAATTTAAATAATCCACCGTTCAATTAACGGGCACTATTGTGAGATCAACATTAGAAATTAGAAAATGATCAAACTTTATTATAAAAATTGCATAGTGTTTCAAAAAGAATTAACCCGTTTTGATCAATCTTTTTTCAAAACGGGTTCTTTTAATTTAACATAAAATACGGGTTTGCAAGTTGATTTTTATAAATATCCACATTATTTCGTTTTCAAAGCTACACCAGTATTACAGCAACATAAAAAACCACGCCTGCTCCCTGTAATTGGGGCAGCCGCGGTTTTTTTAATCTCGGGGTGGATTTGCTTCGTAAAAACCGTGATCTTCACCATAATAGCGGTCATAACGGTGTTTGAACTTATGGAATAGATAACTAACGATAACTTTTAAAATAGCGTAACCAGGAATACCAAGGATAACGCCAACGATTCCGAACAAATTCCCCGCGCAAAGCAATACAAAGATAATCGTTAATGGATGGATCTTCATTGTCCGTCCCATAATATTTGGCGAAATAAAATGACCTTCCAAAAATTGCACAACTGCCCAGACAGCTGCAAGCTTTAATAACATAAATGGTGAATCCACAATAGCAATAATAATCGCCGGTGAGATAGCAATGATTGGGCCAAGATACGGTACAACACTAAGTACTGCCGCAAGAATCGCAAGGGTAATCGCGTATTCCAATCCGATAATTAAATAACCGGTGTACAACAGGATGCCAATACAGGTTGCAACAATGATCTGACCCTGGATATATGATCCAACCTGCACATCCATATTTTTGATAATCTCATTTGCATCACGTCTGAATGAAGGTGGCAATAATTTCAAACAATAGGTTCGAAACTTTTTTCCATCCTTAAGTAAAAAGAATAAGACAAACGGAAATGTAAAAATGGCAACTACGATGTTCGTTACTGTACTGGCAACATTTCGTAAACCTTCTACCGCACCACCCAAATAGCTGCTTATCTTATTCGGAATATCGTTTAAATTCTGGGTTACCCACTGGTGGGCCTCATCATAGTACGGTGCCAAAAACGAGTGGCGAACCCACGATTCGATTCCCGTTCCCATTTGTTTTAGATATTCCGGCAGGCTCTTTGCCATATCTTTTACCTGTATACTTACTGCTGGGGCGGAAAGCAGGACAACCCCGGTTACAACGCCAATTAATGCTAAAATAATAATGATAATGCCCCAAATTCGCCTGATGTGAATCCGTTCCAACAAGTTAACGATCGGATTTAGCAAATAGTAGGCAATAAAGGCCAGGATAATTGGAGGCACGACGGTAGAAAGAATGACAGCTACCGGGTGGAAAATAAATTGTATTTTATAATAGATGCCAATCGTAATGCCAATTAATATTAACAGGATTAACCCGTAAATTAGATCACGACCGCCAATAAATTTCATAAACCGACTCATTGTTTTCATATGGTTCGCTCCTCTTATGATTCGTATTATAGACGATATGATACAATTTTTCCATCATAATCCATGGCAAACATACGAATAATTAATATACGATTATGGGTGCGGGATGGTTTCGGTTTTTCCGTTTGTTTTGCAATTGCAGTTCTTGATAGAATGGAAGAACATAAGGAAAGGCGGGCGAAAAAATGGAGGAAGTAATGATCAATGATGTAACCATTCAGACCGACAGTTTTTACAGTGAAATGGTTACTGATGATACAATTGGTAAGATACTGCATAAAATTGGTTTTGAATTTAAGGTGAAAAGCGAGGAATACCATGACATAACTACGCTGTTATATGCCAATGATTTTCGTGTAAAAGTTCCCGGGAAAGGATTAGATTTTCCGGCAACCATTCATTCGTATTCGACGTCAATTACCAATTTATATCAGGAAAATGCTGTGGGCGATTTTAAACTTGAATTAATCGAGAAGGTGTAGCAAGATGGCCGTAAAAATAAAGCTGAACGATATTTTGGAAATGATAGACATGCAATATGAAGGAACTACTGCCTGGGTTAACACCCAAAACGGTGAATTATTCTTGATGGAAGAGGCATTTATAAGGGATGCGGAAGATGGGGAACCGTTTGATCACTTATATGAAGAGGATCAGGAAAAATGAGACTTGCCTATGATATTGTTGAAGATGCCGATAAGTATATTGAGTTACCAACGCCACATGATATTGACGAATATGACATGGTAGAGAATTTCTGTTTTACGGTTAAAATTAAAAAGAAGAAGGAGATTTTATTAAAGGCTATCCGTGGTAAAGGCGCCTTTGGAAGATTTAGGCATCATATTGCTGATCTGGATCTGGAACAAGATTGGTATATGTTTCGGGATCAAAGCTATAAACAAATTGCGATTGATTTTTGTGAAATGAATGGCTTGGAATATGTAGAGTGAGTGCTTGCTAAAGCTGCCTTTTTTGATTGGCTCCTTAAAATATCATTCGCATCTGTTTTTTGATATAATAAAACTACATACAAGAGGAAGGTGTGGAATCCTTGAGGCAAAATGCTAGTTTACAAAAAGATGCGATGCACATGTTAAAGCTAACCAGTAGAACCTTTTACATACCCATCAGTTTGTTGAAGCCCCAATTGAAGAAAACGGTAGGCTCTGCTTATTTATGTATGCGAGCAGTTGATGAAATTGAAGACCATGAAGAGCTGGATTCAGTGACCAAGCAGCACCTTTTGCGATCTACAAGTCAATTATTGCAACACGATTTTGACAGCGGTTCCTACCAGCAATTAATCGAACCTTATACGAACCAATTACCCGAAGTAACGTTGCGTCTGGGCGATTGGATTAACGTTTGCCCTTCAGATATCGTCGAAAAGGTCAAACAATCAACAAGTATCATGGCAGATGGAATGGCTGATTGGGCGGAAAAAGGCTGGATGATTAAAAATAAAGATGATTTGGATGACTATACTTACTATGTTGCCGGGCTGGTTGGTGTGATGCTTTCTGATATATGGGAATGGTATGACGGGACAACAACCGACCGGGATTTGGCAATCGGCTATGGACGAGGTTTGCAAGCTGTCAATATTTTGCGCAATCAGGACGAGGACAAGGAACGTGGTGTACATTTCGTTCCGGATGGCTGGTCAAGGGAAGACTTATTCAACTACACGGAAAAAAACCTCGCACTTGCGGATGAATATATGAAGGATATTACTACCCGAAACATCTTGTTATTTTGTCGAATTCCACTTGCTTTGGCAAAACAAACGATAAAGGCATTACAACAAGGCCGGGAAAAAATCTCACGCGGTGAGGTTGAAACAATTGTTAAGAAAATAAAAGAAAAGTAAATCGTATAGGTCCATGTTCAAAAAGGAGGATAAAAAGGACCGAGAAGTTCTAGGCGGCGTAGCTTTGAGCACCGGAGTGTACATAAAAGGTACATGAGGAGCGGAAAAGCAAGCCAACGACGAAATTCGACGTGTCATTTTTACCGGACTTTTTGAACATCCTCTATAAATTGTAAGGGCGCCAGTGCTGGAACGGATAAAGGAGGCTGATTTGATGGCCTCCTTTTTATCGGACATCTTTTATAAAAACATCCCTGGTAGACGATGTGTGAAACAAATGAAAATGAATAACAAAGCGCTTGATTAAATGTTTGGTGCGTGTTAAAGTTACTTTGTGTTTTAACGCTTTTTTTACTGGGTGGAATACACAAATCTTTCAAACCACAGGCTTTGGATGGCTTGTATTTTTTTATGCCAAAAAGAAGGTAGGTTAGTGAATGACTGATAAGCAATCAACAAAATATGAATTTTTAGCTGATGACCCAAATGCCAAAGTGTTGCCGGTTGTGATATCTTTCTTAATTGGTGCCTTTTTTGCGATATTAAATGAAACGTTATTGAATATAGCGCTAACAACACTTATGGAGCAATTTGATGTCTCCGTTTCAACAGTACAATGGATGGCAACCGGGTTCATGTTAATGATGGGGATCGTCATTCCAGCGTCGGCCGTTTTAATCCAATGGTTTACAACAAGACAATTATTTCTGGGTACGATGGCGATATTTACTGTTGGTACAACGATTTGTGCCATTGCACCAACATTTCCCATTTTGCTGGCGGGCAGGTTAATTCAAGCGGTAGGAACAGGGCTGTTAATGCCGGTTATTTTTAATGTTTTTCTATTGATTTATCCGCCACATCGCCGGGGAAAAGTGATGGGTGTTATTGGGCTGGTAATGATGTTTGCTCCGGCAATGGGACCGACTCTATCCGGAATCATTGTTGAGCATTTAGGATGGCGATTTCTTTTTATTACCGTTATCCCGTTTGCTTTGTTTTCCATTGCTTTTGCCTATAAATATTTACAGAACATCTCAGAAGTTACCAAGCCGAAAATTGATATTATCTCCCTGATTTTTTCCACCATTGGATTCGGTGGGATTGTATTTGGCTTTAGTTCGGCGGGGGATGGGGACAAAGGGTTCCTGCAGCCAATTGCGTATATTCCGATTATCATCGCAGCTATTGCCTTGGTCTTCTTTGCTTTAAGGCAATTAAAACTGAAGGAGCCATTATTGGATCTCAGGGTATTTAAGTTTCCAATGTATACGCATGCGGTTATTATGTTTCTGATTATTATTATGGCGATGTTTGCATCCGAAATTATTTTACCGATGTATATGCAAGGGCCATTAGCACTGACAGCTGCAACAGCCGGGCTTGTATTGCTGCCGGGAAGTATATTAAATGGATTAATGTCACCCGTGATGGGTCAGTTGTTTGATAAATTCGGACCACGTGTCATGCTCATTCCTGCTACTGCAGTATTGTGCGGAACCATGTTTATGATGAGCAGGCTGGGTTTGCATACGTCGACATGGGTTATCATTGTCGGGTATATTTTGCTGATGTTATCCGTTTCAGCGATTATGATGCCGGCTGAAACCAATGGTCTGAACCAGCTGCCAAAACATTTGTATCCACATGGGACTGCCGTTATGACAACACTCCAGCCTGTAGCTGGTGCGATCGGTGTGTCGGTATTCATTAGCATTATGAGTGCACGGCAAGGCAGCTTTTTACAAAAGGCAGCCAACCCAAATGACCCGAACACAATAAACGAATCAATGGTTGCCGGTGTGGAGCTGGTGTATTTGATTTCCTTTGGCATTGCTATACTCGCTTTTATTCTGGCACTGTTTGTTTACCGGGCTACACCAAGGGAAATATCATCCGATTCAGCTAATAAATAAAATAGGAAGCTGCCGTTTTTGTAAATGGTGGCTTCCTATTTTTTTATTTTGTCTTGACTCTAACGTTACGTGATACCCTATAGTAGTCAGTGAAGGGAGGTTACCAGCCGTGATGAAAGTAAAAGAGGTAGCGGATTTAGTTGGTATTAGTGTGCGCACACTGCATCATTATGATGAAATCGGCTTGCTTATCCCGGAAAAAACAACCGAATCAGGTTACCGTTTATATTCCAGCAATGACCTTGATACTTTACAGCAGATTTTGTTTTTTAAAGAGCTTGGCTTCCCTTTGAAGAAGATCAAAGAAATTATCAACAGTCCATCATTTGATCGAGAAGATGCATTGGAAGTACAGCGAAAGATGTTACTCGAAAAACGCAGCCGACTTGATAAGATGATCGAGATGATTGATAAGACGATACAACATGTGAAAGGAGAGATGAACATGACCGAAGAGGAGAAGTTTTCAGGTTTTGATTTTAGTCACAACCCATACGAACAAGAAGCACGTGACCGTTGGGGTGATCAGGTGGTAGATGAATCGAATGCCAAAATAAACCGGATGTCCGAGCATGAGCAACAATCCTTGGCTAATGAATTTAATGCAATATACTGCGAGTTGGCAGCCATTCGTCATAAAGATCCAGCATCTGATGAGGCACAGGCGGCTATTAAACAATGGTATGACTATTTGAATAAGGTTGGTGAATTTTCACTGGATGCGTTTAAGGGGCTTGGCCAACTGTATGTAGGTGACGAGCGTTTCACGAAAAATATTGATCAATTTGGTGAAGGTTTAGCTGTATTTATGCGCGATGCCATGGCTGTTTATGCAGATCGAAACAAATAGAAGGACAATTATAAAGCTGCCCATATGAAAAAGGGCAGCTTTAAATTATAATTTCTGAACGGCTTCTTCTATATTATCAGCTTTGGTAATTGCGGAGATAACCGATACCCCGTCCGCACCTGCTTCAATTACTGATGCAGCATTTTGGGTAGTGATTCCCCCGATCCCAACAATAGGAAATTTAGGGTATCTCGATCTTAATGTTTGAATCCATGCTACACCAACAGCATCCTTGGCATCAGCCTTCGATTGGGTAGGAAAAACAGGGCCGGCACCAAGGTAATCGACAAGGTGGATGGGACTTTGCGCTTCTTCGTCCGGGTTTGATACAGAAAGCCCAATTACCTTGTCCGGGAAAAGCTCTCTCACTCGTTCGACCGATAGATCATTCTGTCCCACATGGATACCGTCTGCATCAAGCAATGCTACCAGTTCTATGTCGTCGTTTACGATAAATGGAACCTGGTAATGGGTGCACAAGTCGCGCAGTTTTGTTCCCAACTTCAGCTTATCTGTGCTGGTTAAAGAACCTTCCCCTTTTTCTCGAAACTGAAAGGCGGTGATACCAGCTGCAAGGGCTGATTCAAGAACTTCTACAGGGTCAAATTGTTCGCAATCCTGGCTGCCCATGATAAAATACTTTCTTAATTGTTTACGTAGGAACGGGAAACCCATTGATGTGATTCCTCCCATTTTTAGTTGATATAATTTCAGTTTACCACACCATGAACGTGCTATAATACCCCCACTTTTAGTCAAGAGTAAATGAACAATGAGGAAGGTGTGGGATAGACAGCTGTTTCATAGATTTAGGTTGCCCTTTCACAGCGCTATCCCAATTGATCCGCATCTAATGATAGAGCATCAATAAAATAAGCCAGAAATGTACCAGGCCCGGATACATTTGGATTTAGAGCGGCATATTCTGCGGCGAGTCCGTAAAATTCCACGGCGGTTTGCATTTGCTCTTCCAGCGGTTCCTTGGTTGTAAGGCAAGCTGTCAAAATCGACCCAAGCAGGCATCCCGCGCCAGTAATTTTTGTAAGCAACGGATGTCCGGTCTGGTTTTCTTTAAAATAATTTCCACTACAAATGATATCCGTTTTTCCGGTAATAACAACAGCCGTTTGATATTTTTCCTGGGCTTTGGCAGCAACTTCGGCAATATTTCCTTCACCAACAGCGTCCGGTCCTTTTGTCTCCCAAGGAACATTGACCAGATAGGCAATTTCACCAGCATTGCCTTTGATCACAGTCGGATTTACTTCGTTGAGGATTTGCTTCACAGCCGTATCCCGAAACGGTGTTGCTGCAATGCCAACCGGATCAAGCACGACCGGTATTCCTTTTTCATTAGCAGCTTTTCCCGCTTTTATCATTGCGGTAACCTCAGATGGTGTAATGGTACCGACATTTATCAGGAGACCATTCGCGTTTAAAGCCATTTCCCGTGCTTCTTCCTTTGCGTTTGCCATCGCTGGTGTTCCCCCAAACGACAATAATCCATTGGCAGAAAAGTTCATGACAACCTGGTTTGTTAAATGATGAATAAGTGGACGATTCTCCCTTACTTCCTGTATGACCTTCTGATTCATTTGCTGACCTCCTCGATTCGTGGTGCCCAATGATTTGTTGGACCACTGCCATGACCAATTGCAAACGAATGACCGATGGCAGCCGTTATATATTGCTTGGCGGCGTTGACAGCCTCTAAAAGCGGATTGCCTTTAGCTAATAACGCGGTAATTGCCGCTGAATAGGTACAACCGGTTCCATGGGTATCTTTTGTTTCAATGCGTTCAGATGAAAAACGGTGTATCTTGTTGCCATCGTGCAAAAAGTCGACAGCATCCCCCGCTAAATGACCGCCTTTAACAAGCGCGGCACCTGCTCCATACTTATTTACAATTTGTTCAGCGGCCTCTTTTAGATCATCCATGGTGCTAATCGATTGCCCTGTTAGATATTCTGCTTCCGGTACATTGGGTGTGACTAATGTAGCCAGAGAAAGCAGATTGTTGCGTAAATAGTCACGCGCCTCCTCGTCAATTAATGAATCACCACTTGTCGCGACCATGACCGGATCCATTACAAAAGGGACAGGAATATTTTCTATCTTGCCGGCGATACTTTTCATCATCGCGGTATTGGCAATCATTCCCGTTTTAAACGCTTGAAACGGGATATCTGAAATAACGGAATCCAGCTGTTCTTCAATCATGTCCGTTAAAATGTGCTGTACATCCTGAACCCCGGTTGTATTTTGGGCAACCACGGAAGTAATCACCGACATCCCATAGCATTTAAATTCCTGAAATGTTTTTAAATCGGCCTGAATGCCAGCACCGCCACTAGGATCAGTACCAGCAATAGTCAGTGCACAAGGTATTTGTCTCATTTGTCATCATCCTTTCGGGACAAGGGGCTCCCTTGTTCCAGTTTTTAAATGTTTGGCAGTACGTTTCGTTGTTTCAACCGAGCTGCAATAATCCAGCCTATCAACGCCCCAGCTCCACTGCTTACCAGGAATGACGGGAAGAAAAATAATGCACCAACTGAACTTCCCATCAAGAGGTTGGCAAACGGTACAGCAAACAAAGAGCCAATCATACCGGTTCCAATAAATTCACCAATTGCCGCCCAAATCTTTTTCCCGAACCGTCGATAAAGATAACCTGCCAGAAATGCGCCAATCATGCCGCCGGGAAACGCCAAAATGGAGCCAAGACCAAGCAAGTTACGAATCAGTCCGATCATGAAGGCGATCATAACAGCGGGGGCTGGGCCAAGTATGATGGCTGCCAGCACATTCACCGCATGCTGTACTGGATAGGCTTTAGCAACTCCTGCAGGAAACCAGAGAATTTGGGATCCAATTGTTCCAATGGCTACAAAAACAGCCATCGTTGTTAATAAACGTGTCCGGTTCATCCAATTCCTCCTTTCCATGTTTCCATGGCATATAAAAAAAGCTAGATCCTTATGATGGACCCAGCTTGCGTAGAGAAAAGTTTATCGTGATTTGTCACAACTACTTCCCTCCGCTGGTATTAGCCAGATCAGGTCCATAAGGGTCGGAAAGAAATGCAACTTTCCTCTCAGCCCGCATGCGGGGCACCCCTAGTAGTGTAAATACTATGAAATTTGCCTGTTGCAATAATCTTAACAGAGAAGGATTGGTTTGTCACTTATGAATCACGTTTTATAATGTGAAGAAAAATTGTAACTTCTACCTCTATCTTGCCTGGCGGTTGGAGGGAGTTAAAATATGTTGTTACATTAGATGTAAGCGCAGCCTTAAAACAAGTAAAGGCGCAAACCTGCATAAGCTTCATTTTAAGGTTAAAAACCTGTTGACACTCCAAAATCATGAGCGTATAATATCATCTTGTTATCAAATTGTTTAGTGATAAGATATTTTTTAGTGAGATAATATTTATATAAGGAGGGAAGTCATGAAGAAGGATGATTTCCTTGAGTTGGAGGGCATTTTCCGGAAAATCACGAAGAAAATCCCCGGAGAATGGAGAAAGCATACGAAATCGGCTTTCTCCAGAACAGAAGCACTTGTCCTTTATAAATTATATTATGAGGGACAACAACGTGCTTCTGAGCTAGCAATGGTTCTTTCCATCACTACTGGCGGCTTGACAGGTCTTACCGATAAGCTTGTTGAGGGCGGATATGTGGAAAGGAAACGGACGGAAGAAGATCGCCGGGTTGTTTACCTGTCCATTACCGATAGCGGAAAGGAAATGGTCAAGGCTATGAATGCTGCCCGAAAAGCATTTATTGAAAAATTGTTCAATGGGATATCAACGGAAGAGTTAAATCAGTTTAAGAACACAGCCGCAAAATTATTACGGAATTTTGAGGATGTGGAAAATCAATAACTTAGGGAATAGGAGATGAAAGAAAAGCATGACTGAAACAACTACAAGTAATGCAACGAATATAAAAAAAGGCCCCATTCTTGCGGTTATTATTCTTGGTGCGTTTGTATCGCTGTTGAATCAAACGTTAATGAATGTGGCCTTGCCTTCGATCATGGAGGACCTGGATATAGGGGAAAGCACTGCACAGTGGATTACGACCGGATTTATGCTGGTTAATGGTGTGCTGATCCCAATTACTGCATTTTTAATGGAGAAGTTTTCAACCAGACAGCTATTTATAACTGCAATTAGCTTATTTGCTGCAGGTACATTAATCTGTGCCATTTCACCAACTTTTATTATCTTAATGACTGGCCGCGTTATTCAGGCAGTTGGCGCAGGGATTATTATGCCACTATTAACAACGGTTGTATTGGCTTTGTTCCCGGTTGAAAAGCGTGGTGGTGCAATGGGGATTATTGGGATTGCCATTATTTTTGCACCAGCTGTAGGCCCAACACTGTCAGGGTTTGTAGTACAAAATTATTCATGGCGGTTATTGTTCTGGATTATATTTCCAATTGCTGTATTAACAATTATCTTCTCGGTTATTTTCTTAAAGAATGTAACCAAACAGACATTTCCAGACATCGACATCCTGGCAATTGTTCTCTCAACACTTGGTTTTGGCGGTATCCTGTACGGTTTCAGTACTGCAGGTACAAACGGTTGGACCAATGCATCGGTGATCATTGGATTGATTGTTGGCTTTGTCGGCCTTGCCTTGTTTATTTGGCGCGAATTGGTTATGGAAGTTCCAATGCTGGATTTCCGGGTATTTAAGAGCGGAATTTTTTCGCTTACTACGGTCATTAATGTGGCACTTACGGTCGCTATGTTTGCGCCAATGCTTTTGATCCCGATTTATTTGCAGAATATCCTGGGTATTTCACCAATGAATTCCGGTTTAATGCTGATGCCAGGCGCAATCGTGATGGGAATTATGTCACCGATCACTGGTAAAGTATTTGATAAAATAGGTGCGCGGCCATTAGCAGTGTTTGGATTGGCCATTACAGTAGTAACAACGTATTTGTTCACCCAGCTAACCGACTCAACAGGCTATCTGTATCTGATTATTATATACACCATTCGCATGTTTGGTATGTCCATGATTATGATGCCAATTATGACGGCCGGGCTTAATCAGTTGCCGCAGCGACTTTATCCACATGGTACAGCAATGGTTAATACTGTTCGTGCTGTAGCTGGTGCGATTGGTACGGCATTCCTGGTTACCATCATGACGAACCAGGCAAAAAATAGTATTAAAGATATTATTATCAACAATCATTTTGACCCGAATAACGAGCAAGATATGTTACATGCTGCCAATCTTGCCCAGGTTCAGGGAATCAATGACGCATTTATGGTATCCACTGTATTTGCTGTGGTTGCATTGATCCTGTCATTCTTCATTAAACGTGGAAGAACAACACAAGAAGAAGAACCAGAGGTATCAGGAAAACGGAAACTCTCAACGGAAAGAGGGTAATGATAAGGGGACTGCACTCCACTACATTAAGATGTTAAAGTAGTGGGGATGTCCCCATTTTTATGCTCCCGTCCGTAAGCGCTTGTTTTTGGGAAGGCGCAATGCTAATACAATGACCAACACGCAAAATACAAGGCTGATGGTTGCAACAAGATGAAGATGCGCGATATCCAAATGACTGTTAAAGGCAATTCCCAATAAACAGGAAGAAAGAATCGACCCCAGATAGCGGCTGGTTTGGAACAGTCCTGATGCTGATCCAGTTTCCTCGGGTTTTACCTGTTCATAAAGCGCCGTTTGGGTAGAAATATTATTAAAACCATTGCTCATTCCAAGAACTGACATAATCACTAAAAACCAGATTAACGGCGAATTTTCCCGGAATGTAAGTAATAGGGCGGTACCAACGAATAAGAGCAAGGCACCGGTGACAAGCGGTAACTTGGAACCAAACCGGTCAATCATCTGGCCGGCGATCGGTGCGACAATGACACTAAAACCAGCCAAAGCCAGCATGATGATTCCAGTATGTTTCTCGCTATAACCTTGAACCTGTTGCAAAAATGTCGGGAACCCAAAAAAGTAACAATAATAGATCAGGTTAATGCTGGTAAATTGTAGATAAATCATGGTTACTGCAGGATTCTGCTTAAGTGATACCAAATCAATAAATGGCTCCCGTTGTCTGTTTTCCCAGAAGTAAAAGCCTGTAGCGGCAAGCAAGAAAATAATAAGTGCCAACCAATGGATCTTGTTTTCCAATGACAACAGGAATAATATTAAGCTGACCATTACGACAATAAACAAAGCGATTCCCACAAAATCAATCCGCTTTAATTCAAATTTCCCTTGTCCTTTTGCTGGCAGGATAAAGATAGCCATCACAAACGAGAGAATGATAAATGGGAAGTTAATCAGAAATATCGATGGCCAATCCCATGATGCGATCAAAAAGCCGCCAATGGATGGTCCAAATGCTGCTGACGTTGATGCGAAAATGGATAACATCGACAATGCTTTCCCTTGCCCCTTAGTTATATTGGTCCGAACCATACTCATCCCACTTGGAAATAAGGTGGAACTGCCAATTGCCTGAAGTGCACGGCACCCTAAGAGAAACGGGTAATTGGGTGAAAAAGGAGCTAAGATAGATGAACCAGCAACCAAAACCAGCCCGGTTAGAAATAGCCGTTTGGGTCCGAACATATCACTTAATTTACCCATAACCGGCTGGGCGGCGGCACTAGCCAAATAAAATATTGAAATCAGCCATGACGCATCCGCAAAATTTAAAGCGAATTCATGTTGCAATCTGGTCAATGCAACCGATATCATTGATGAATTTAATGGATTAAGCAGTGTCCCAAGACCAATCGTTAGCACAAGCAGCCACGGTTTCTGTAATGACTTTATCATGTGAATCACCTGTTCATCGTGTATGTAAAAGCAAGGAAATATAACCCATCTTGAATATCATTCCGAATATCTTTAATCATATGCTAAAGTAGAAATAGGCGAAAATATTTTGCTCAGAAACAGCTAATCAATGGATTCGGGGTGATTGTTATGGATGCAAACGGTAGCAAATTAACGAAGCGCATGCTAAATTGGGTGATAGACGCAATAGATAGAAGAAAAGCCGAGGTAGTCATGATTGAACAGCTAAAGGGTAGTACTTCATCGACACTGTTTCGGATTTCTTTACGGATGAATCGATGTTTACGACATGTTGTATTTCGTTTGTTTGATAACCAAGATTGGCTGGAGGAGGAACCTGATTTAGTACTGCATGAAGCTATGAGTTTGCGCTGTGCAGCAAAGACGGATATCGCCACACCAAACATCATTGCCTGGGATGAAACCGGCGAAATATGCGGATTCCCGGCAGTTCTGATGACCATGCTGGATGGCACTGTCCAGCTAAAACCGAATAATTTGGAAAAATGGCTGCGGAGTTTGGCATCAGCACTAGGCAAAATTCATGCCATTGATGCCAATGATTTCAATTGGGAATATTTCACCTACAATGATATTTCCTCCTTGGAAACCCCACCATGGACAAGCATTCCACAAGCATGGGAAAGAGCAATCGAAATTGTAAAATGTCCAAGGCCATCCGTTCACGAATGCTTCATCCATCGTGATTATCACCCCGCTAATGTTTTATATCTTGATGGAAAGGTGACCGGGGTAGTTGATTGGGTAAATGCTTGTAAAGGCCCCGCTGGTATTGATGTCGGACACTGCAGAGTGAATCTGGCAATGCTATATAATGTAGCAACCGCAGATCAATTCTTGGCAGCATACCAGCAAGATCAGGGTAGCAAATTTGTTTATGATGTGTACTGGGATGTTGTTTCGTTAATTGATATTCTTTCCGGTCCACCGGTAGTTTATCCGGGTTGGGAAGCATTTGGCGTTACTGGGCTTACGGATACGATGATGCGGGAGAGGCTGGATAAATATGTTGTAAGTTTGTTGGAGCGAGCTTCTTGAGTGGCGATGTGTAACTGCGATGATCAAATAAAAGCCACCATCTTTACTAGTAAAGTGGACCCCTTGTCAAGGACACTTTGAAAAAAACCACTAACTTTTTTTGCTTGTTCCTC
>NZ_JBFNXI010000039.1:0-31106 GCF_040812445.1 Lentibacillus sp. L22
GGTTTGCGGGATTACCTAACTATATCAAGGTATACCTGCCTAGTTTGGGCTGCGAAAGTTGAGTTATTTATTTTCATTTACATCAAAGGATGTGTTTAATGCTGTATTTGCATACTTTTGTGTTTCTGCATTGATGGTGAGTCCAACAACGAGTGCTAATGTCTTGTCGCTTAGCATCATAGGGCCGTTGGTAATTATTTTATCGGGCTTCCTAATGGTCAAATTTGGGCCACGTTGGCTATACAGTGTATCCTATAGCTGTGAAATTATTGCATTATGTGGCTTTTATGTACTCTTTGCCACTAAACCAAGTAGTATGGTCATTCTACTATTTGCCTTTGGATTCCTTTATAACTTTGGTCTTGCTATTTTGCAGTTTGTACCGTGGAATGTATATCCTCTAATACCGGATTTGGATGAAATTGTTACGAAACAACATCGTGAGGGTATCTATGCTGGGGTAATGACATTCGTCAGAAAATCAACAGTTGCTGTTGCCACCGTTTGTGTAGGGTACTTTCTAGATATGGGAGGATATGTAGAAGGAAGTATTCATCAAACTACTGGAGCTCAAAATACAATTGCGGCGGTGTTGATTGGTGGGACAGGAATCCTACTGTTAGTTGCATTATTGGAAGCGCAGACTTTCCACCTAAACAAAAGGACACATGGGATTGTGCGGGATGAGTTGAACCGACTTCGGGCAGGAGGTGATAAAAACAGTGCAGATCCAAAAACAAAAAATGTTATTGAAAATTTGACTGGTTACAAATGGGAAAATGTTTGGGAAGATGAACAGTTTGGTAAAAAACATGTTATAAAATAAAATTTAGAAAATAAGAAGGTTGAGGCTATACCAATTATGGTGAGTATCTTTACTGTGACGGATGCCACTCATTTTCAAATTTGTTTGGTGAGTGATAAACTGCCAGGGTTGAGGTGATTGTATTAATCTGAAAATTCCCATTGGTGGTTTTGGCGTTAGATTATCATAAGTAAAGTCTCTTTATCTTCAAAGTAAATTTCTATTCATAAAGAGTGTGGGAGGAACCTTAGATGCTTTTAAAAAACTTTTTGTCTATAAATAAAATGAAGAATGGTTACTATGTGAAAGGCGATGCAGCTGATATTAAGATCATTTTTATGACGGATGATATCATACGTGTACGGGTTTCATTTAACAGACAGTGGACGGAAGAGTCATATAGTTTGGTTATGACTGCATGGGAAGATCGTTTGGACTATCTATTTCCCGAGGAACGCGAAAAAATAAAAGCACTGGACATTCCTATGGAAGAAACAGATAAGGAAATAGTTTTTTATACAAATACAATGAAATTAGTAATGTGTAAATCACCACTACATTTTTCCTTATATCAGTTAAACGGTGAAAAGTTATATAGCGATTTACCGTTAAGGGCTTTTGAGCAAGATCAATTAGGAAGAGTTTCTCATTATAATCAAATAGATTTCAAAAATGATCATTTTTATGGATTTGGTGAAAAAACAGGTAAATTGGATAAAAAGGGCAGAAGAATGCGAATGACACCTAAAGATGCAATTGGTCATGACCCGGAAACGGGAGATCCATTGTATAAACATATACCTTTTTATATTAAATTGAATAAAAATAATCAACATGCCCTTGGACTTTTTTATCATAATTCATATGACGCGGTATTTGATATGGGAAATGAAATTAGTGGTTATTGGCCACGTTATAGCTACTATCAGGCTGACGGAGGGGACATTGATTTATTTTTTATTAACGGCCCCTCAGTTGGACAGGTCCTAGATAACTATACAAAGTTAACAGGAAAGCAAGCAATGGCTCCAAAACATAGCTTTGGATACACTGCTTCAACTATGTATTATGCTGAATTAGAAAAGGATTGTGACAAAGAAATATATGAGGTAATTAATAAATATGTTGATGAAAAGATGTATATAGACAATTTTAAATTAGCATCAGGTTACTCATCTGGGGAAAAAGACAATCTAAGATATACTTTTAATTGGAATAAGAAACGATTTCCTAATCCCGAGGGATTTATAAAAAAAATGAATGAACTGGGCATTGATGTCATTCCTAATTTAAAACCGGGTATATTGTTTAATCATCCATATAGTAATGAATTTGAAAAAAATAATGTCTTTGTGAAAAGTCCTGATGGTAAAGAAGATTATACTGGTCGTTGGTGGGGGGGATCCGGAAGATTTATAGATTTTACAAATCCTACAGGCAGGGATACATGGAAAAAATTACTTCAAGAAACTATTTTAAGTAAGGGTATTACAACTGTATGGAATGATAATTGTGAATATGATGGCATAGAGGATCGGAATGCAATATGTGATTTTGATGGAAAGAAAGGAACCATGGCTCAACTAAAAATTATGCACTCCAATTTAATGGCTTATATTGCAAAAAAGGCTATTTTTGAACTTTATCCGAACCATCGTCCTTATATTATAAATCGTGCTGGATTTGCGGGTATTCAAAGATATGCACAGACATGGGGAGGCGATAATTTAACGGATTGGCGTACATTAAAATTCAATATCGCTACTATTTTGGGTATGGGATTATCAGGAGTAGCTAATTTTGGTTGCGATATCGGGGGGTTTGCTGGAAACGCTCCAGAGGGGGAACTCTTACTAAGATGGATACAAAATGGCATATTTCAGCCAAGATTCTGTATTAATTCAGCTAACGATGATAATACAGTAACCCAACCATGGATGTATGAGGAATACAATAAATATGTTCGCCATGCGTATAGCATGCGTTATAAGATGTTACCATATTTATATTCTTTAATGTACGATGCCCATATTAATGGAAAACCAATAATGCGACCTTTGTTTTTTGAATTTCAAAATGACATCAATTGTTATAATGATGAAAACATGACATTTATGTTTGGTCCATCGGTTTTGGTAGCCAGTGTACTTGAAAAAGGAGCAAAAACAAGGAAAGTGTATTTACCAAAGGGTTGCAAATGGTACGATATTAATAATAACCTGAAAGAATATGAAGGTGGTCAAGTAATTGAAATTCCAGTCACACTAGATAGTATTCCTATGTTTTTGAGGGGTAATGGAATTTTTATTACAAATAATGATGTTACACATATTTCAACAGATACGATGACGAGTCTTGATATTCTAATCGGGGGAGAATCAGATGGTACCTTCTATTTTTATGATGATGACGGTATAAGTAATGACTTTAAAAATGGTGTATATGAGTATACGAAAATAGATGTGACTGGTGATTCTCGTAAACGGATTTCTTTTGAAACAACAGGGGATTATAAAAATAGTATATCCTCCCTTAATATTAAGCTGATTAATAAGGAGAAAGGAGCGTATTGGGTTACAGCTGACAATAAAGAAATACCACGTTTTCTTAATAGGGACACCTGGGAAGCTGCGGATGAAGGTTGGTATTATGAGTTGTCAGATAGAACGATTTTAGTAAAGTGTAAGAAACCACAAAAAGAAAAGTTTGAAATTATGGTTTCTAGTGAGGAATTTAATTTAATTGGTATGTAAAGCGTCATTTATACAGTATTTGTAAAACATGAATTACTTTTCGAAGGTAAAAAGGTTATTTGATAATTTTGCTAGCAATAGTGGTGAATTATAAAACAAATTGAAGTTGATTTTGGAAGAGGATTATCGTTTTTAAAGGGAAGTGTTTTCTTATGCTTAAACTTAATAAAAATTTCATGGAAAACAAAAACGAATTTTTGAGTAAGGGAATTAAATTACCCTGTTACAAACTTGATGAAGTAAAGAAGAATACCATTCGTAAACCTACTTGGATTCATTTTGGCGGTGGAAACATCTTTAGATGTTTCCACGCCTCTATCCAGCAAAATCTAATTAATAAGGGATTGTCAAATACAGGAATCATCGTAGTAAATACATCCAGTGATGAAACCATAAAAAAAATATACCATGCAAATGATAATCTAACATTAATGTGTGTAACCAAAGCAAATGGAGAGATTGATAAAGAAATTATTGGAAGTGTTGTAGAGAGCCATTATTACTCAAACAGTAACTCTTCATCGACAAAAAGGGTAAAAAATGTTTTTGCAAACCAATCATTGCAAATGGTTTCTATCACAATAACAGAAAAAGGATATAGTTTGAAGAAACCTAATGGCCAATATTCAAACATTGTTAAAAATGATATTGATAATGGACCAGAATACGCAAAACATACTATTTCAATTCTAACAGCGTTATTATATGAAAGATATAACAAAGGTGCTTATCCAATAGCATTGCTAAGTACTGATAATTTTTCCCATAACGGGGATAAATTAAAATCAACTATACTAGAGATTGCAAAGTTATGGAAAACTAATGGTTTTGTAAATGAAGGCTTTATAAATTATCTACAAAACGATCGTATAGTTTCTTTTCCTTTGAGTGTGATAGATAGGATTACACCAAGACCTTCGGAAAATGTTTTAAACAAATTGATAGAATTGGGATTCGAATCAATGGATATTATACAGACAAAGGGGCACTCTGTTTATGCTCCTTTTGTAAATACAGAGGATGCTCACTATTTAGTTGTTGAAGATAATTTTCCAAATGGGCGACCTCCTTTTGAAGAAGCTGGCGTTTACCTTACAAATAAACAAACTGTTGATAAAGTTGAAAAAATGAAGGTGTGTACTTGTCTAAATCCTTTGCACACAGCAATGGCCGTTTATGGATGTTTATTAGGTTATTCTACAATTGCTGATGAAATGAATGATCCCCAAATTAGGGAATTAATTAAAAAAGTTGGCTATAAGGAAGGGCTGCCTGTTGTGGAAGATCCAGAGATCATTGACCCCCATCAGTTCATAGATGAAGTAATAAATAAAAGGCTTCCAAATAAGAATATACCTGATACACCTCAAAGGATTGCGTCAGATACATCGCAGAAACTAGCCATAAGATATGGCGAAACAATTAAATTGTATAAAGACAAAGCCAAGAACCTAAGCTATATCCCTTTGGTTATTGCTGGATGGATAAGGTATTTAATGGGGTTGAATGATGAAGGAAAAAAGATGGAATTGAGTCCAGATCCAATGCTTGACGAGCTGCAAAGTTCTATTTCTGGTATAAAATTTGGCGCACCGGAATCTGTGGCAAACAACTTGTATGATATTCTTTCTAATGAATCCATTTTCGGTATTGACCTATATAAGGTTGGACTTGGGTCAAAGGTTGAAGAATATGTAAAAGAGCTAATCATTGGACCCGGATCAATAAGGGCTACACTTAAGAAATATTTAGCTTAAAGGAGATGTTAATTCATGCAGATGACAATGAGATGGTATGGTGAAAATGATGATAACACTACATTGCAACAAATAAGACAAATCCCAAATGTTAAAGGTGTAGTAGGCGCACTTTATGATGTTCCGATTGGTGAAATATGGCATGAAGATAAAATTAGAACACTAAAAAATCAAGTTGAACAAGCGGGATTAACACTTGAAGTAATTGAGAGTGTTAATATACATGATGATATTAAAATAGGTTTACCGAGCCGTGACAAATATATAGAAAATTATATTGAAACGATTAAGAACTTGTCGAAATATGGAATTAAAGTTATATGCTATAACTTTATGCCGATTTTCGATTGGACAAGAACTAATTTAGCCTATGAATTAGAAGATGGTTCAACAGTGCTATCATACGATCAGGAAATTATTAATCAAATTGATCCAAATATTATGGTTAAATCATTAACGGATAATTCCAATGGATTTGTGATGCCAGGTTGGGAACCTGAACGACTAAATGAGTTAGAAAGCTTATTTGAGAAATATAAAGGCGTGGATGAAAATAAATTAAGAGAAAACCTCAAATATTTTTTACAGGCCATCATTCCAACTTGCGAAGAATGTGATATTAAGATGGCGATTCATCCCGATGATCCTCCAAAAAGTATTTTTGGCTTACCAAGAATAGTTAAAAACTTTGAGGATTTAAAAGGAATTATACAGATGGTTGATAGCCCTAGCAATTGCTTGACATTGTGTACAGGATCTTTGGGAGAGAATCCGAATAATGATTTACCTTCCATAATTCATTATTTCGGTGACCGAAATAAGATTGCTTTTGCTCATTGTAGAAATATAAAATTCACCGATAAAGAAAGCTTTCATGAAGTTGCCCACTTATCTAGCATGGGATCTTTGGATATGTATGAAATTATGAAAGCTCTTTATGATGTGGGTTTTGACGGATATATGAGACCAGATCATGGAAGAATGATATGGGGTGAAAATGGCCGACCAGGTTATGGACTTTATGATCGTGCTCTAGGAATTGCATACTTGAATGGCCTGTGGGAAGCAGTAGCAAAATCTGAGGCTTAAACATCGTAAGATTATGAAAGGGAGTGATGATTGTGTTTTTGGATAAAGATTTCTTGTTAACAACAGATTTTTCTCGTAAGCTATTTCATAATCATGCAGCAAAAATGCCTATTATTGACTATCATTGTCATTTGAGTCCAAAAGAGATTTATGAAAATAAGAAGTTTAATGATCTTTCGCAGGCATGGATTGGTGAAGGAAACATTGGTGACCATTACAAGTGGAGATTAATGCGAGCCAATGGTGTTCCGGAGAGATATATAACAGGTGATGCGGAACCTTACGAAAAGTTCTTAAAGTGGGCCGAAACGATTGAAAAATCAGTAGGTAATCCCCTGTATGAATGGACTCATTTAGAGTTAAGAAGGTATTTTGGAATTAATACAGTGTTGAACCGGGATACAGCCTTTGAAATCTGGGAGAAATCAAATAAATTATTAGATTCAAATGAATTTAAACCAAGGAATTTAGTTAAGAAGTTTAATGTAAAAGTAGTTTGTACAACGGATGATCCGGTAGATGATTTGCATTATCATAATTTACTCAGTAAAGAAGACGTTGGCTTTAAAGTATTGCCGACCTTTCGTCCGGATAACGCGTTAAACATTGAGAAAAAAGGTTTTATCTCCTATATGGATCAGCTTGGTGACGCTTCGGGTATCAATATTAATGATTTTGACAGTATTGTTCTCGCACTAAAAAAAAGAATGGATTATTTTTATGAAGTTGGCTCAGTATTATCTGATCACAGCTTGGAACAGTATACTTATATTGAGACCACAGATGCAGAATTGGATGGTATTGTAAAAAGGGCATTGGATGGTACTGGCTCAATTTCTTCAACTGAAGTTAATAAATACAAAACTGCACTTTTAAAAGCACTAATGAAAATTTATCGTGATAAAAAAGTAACCATGCAGTTGCACATACAAGCATATCGTGATTTAAATGTAACTATGTTCAATAAAATAGGTCCGAATACTGGCTTTGACGCCATAACGGATGGAAGTTTAGCGGAAGATCTTGGATGTTTATTTGCTAGTGCAGAAAAAAGTGATAGCATTCCAAAAACAATTGTGTACTCCTTAAATCCCAATGATTGGATTCCTTTGATTACGGTTTTGGGTTCGTTCCAAAAAGATATGGTGCAAAAGCTCCAACTTGGGTCGGCGTGGTGG
The DNA here is from genome assembly GCF_040812445.1 of Lentibacillus sp. L22. Lineage (NCBI taxonomy): Bacteria > Bacillati > Bacillota > Bacilli > Caryophanales > Bacillaceae > Lentibacillus > Lentibacillus sp. L22. The sequence goes on from NZ_JBFNXI010000039.1 coordinate 7,583, forward strand.
TTTAACGACACTAGAACTGGAATGAGGAATCAATTAACAGCATTTGCTGAAGTAAGTTTACTTCCGAATTTTGTAGGAATGCTTACCGATTCTCGTAGTTTTTTGTCGTATCCACGTCATGAATATTTTCGCAGAGTTCTTTGTGAATTGCTTGGTGAATGGGCTGAACGTGGGCAAATTCCAAGCGATGAAGATCAAATTGGAAAAATAGTAGAAGATATTTCTTATAATAATGCCTACCGATATTTTGGATTTTTCGATGATTAATTACCGTTAAAATCAATATTAAATGGTAAACAGTAAATAAGGTGAGGGTTATTTGACGTTTACAAGAACTCTGTAGTTACTAAAAAACTTGTTGGATGAGAGTGAATATCAATCCATTTCATTGAAATATAAAACGGAAAATAGGGGAGCCATACCCTTTTTTCCGTTATAGAACTTCATTACACCTTATTCACCGCACAGTAACCCTCTTATCATCCATAAACTTAGAAACAGAAAAAGAAGCGGCTCCAATTGCACATGAGTGCTTTCCTAGATTAGAAAATCTGACTTCTGTACCTTCTTTGTGAAAAGTGGAAAGTCTTTCACTCAACATATTATCGATTGGGTTCGCAATCCATTGTTCAAATTGTGCCATCCGATTTCCTATAATGACAACCTCTGGATTGAATGTGTTAATAATATTTGTTAATCCAATACCAATGTATTCCCCTAATTGATTTAATACTCGTAATACCACTGGGTTGCCCGATTGTGCCTCGTCAATCAGGTAGCCTAAATTACTTCCATCCTCTTTGCTCAATAGATTCTCAGTTTTGGCCTCTTTTAATAGTGCACTCTCGGATGCATATAATTCCCAACAACCACGATTTCCACAAGAGCACTTTCTTCCGTTTGCATCAATGGTGACGTGCCCCATCTCCCCCGATATTCCAGATGCCCCTGTGTAAAGTTGATTGTCAATAATAATCCCTGTACCAATTCCGATACCTATACTGATATAGATTAAGTTAGAGATGTTTTTCCCTGCACCATATAAACGTTCGCCGTGGGAGCCAGCATTTGCTTCATTTTCAATCGTTACAGGAATACGAAATCTATTTTCAATCATTAGCTTAAGATCCACTTGTTTCCAATGAAGGTTTGGTGCAAAAAGGATTTTATCATCTTTATCTACGTTACCTGGAACACCAACCCCAATTCCTACAATTCCATACGTACTGTTTGGGGCTTTGTCTATTAAGTCTTCTATAACGAAAATGATATTTTCCAACACATATTCAAATGCTGTTTCATTCATTGATATGGTTGTTTCCTCAATAATCGTGCCTCTTAAATCTGTTAGAACGCCTAAAATATAATTGACACCTAAATCGATTCCAATCGAATAACCAGCGAGATTATTAAAATATAGCATCACCGGTTTTCTCCCACCGCTTGATTGGCCGGATCCAATTTCATATACAAACGATTCATTGATTAGTTCCGTAACCATGGATGAAACGGTTGCTTTATTCAAACCAGTCTCCTTGGAAATTTGTGCTCGGGATACAGGTCCTTTGTTCTCGATACATTTAAAAACAATGGATTTGTTAATTTGCTTTACTAGGTTTTGATTGCCAGTGCGTAATGAATTCATGTGTCCTTCTCCCCAACAGTTATCATTAATTAATTTCTATATCTGGTAAGGTGTTTGTTTTACCATTATAACAAAGTATACATTTAACACAATTAAATATATATTAAATGGTCCAGTTACCATGATTTTACCATATCTAATACTAATTTGTGTTTGACAACGTTTCCAGTTGGCGTTAAACTTAGTTTACTAGATAAACAAAGTTTTGTAATGAATTTGCACATCTGTAATAACTTTTAATAATGATGACGAGAGGGGATTATATCATGAGTTATTTTTCCAATATAAACAAAATCAAGTATGAGGGTGTAACATCAAACAATCCATACGCATTTAAATTCTATAATCCTGAAGAAAAAATTGGTGAACAAACAATGGAGGAAATCTTACGTTTCGGTGTAGCGTACTGGCATACATTTACAGAGGATTTATCTGATCCTTTTGGCATGGGAACTGCCATCCGACCATGGGATAAATTTAAAGGAATGAATTTAGCAAAGGCACGTGTGGAGGCAGCATTTGAGTTTTTTGAGAAGTTAAATGTTCCTTATTTTTGTTTTCATGACGTGGATATTGCACCGGAGGGATCCTCACTAAGGGAATCGAACCAAAATTTAGATACTATTGTTGCCATGATCAAAGATTATATGAAAGATAGTAAAACAAAACTACTGTGGAATACCGTAAACAACTTTAGTCACCCGCGGTTTGTACATGGTGCTGGATCGTCAAGTAATGCGGATGTGTTTGCGTATGCCGCGGCAAAAGTGAAAAAGGGTCTCGAAATTGGTAAAGAATTAGGTGCTGAAAACTATGTGTTCTGGGGTGGCCGTGAAGGATATGAAACACTTCTAAATACGGACATGAAGCTAGAGATGGATAACTTGGGCCGGTTCTTCCATATGGCGGTTGATTATGCGAAAGAAATTGGTTTTGACGCACAATTTCTTATCGAACCAAAGCCGAAAGAACCAACCACCCATCAATATGACTTTGATGTGGCAAGTGGATATGCATTCCTGCAAAACTATGACTTACAAGATTACTTTAAATTTAATATTGAAGCAAATCATGCAACATTAGCTGGTCACACATTCGAACACGAACTTCGGTATGCTCGTATTCATGGCATGTTAGGTTCTGTTGATGCAAACCAGGGACATCCCTTATTAGGTTGGGATACGGATGAATTTCCAACGGATTTATATGCTACCACGCTTGCGATGTATGAAATATTGAAAAATGGTGGACTAAGTCGTGGAGGGCTTAACTTTGATGCAAAAGTACGTCGTGGATCTTTTACACCGGAAGATTTATTCCTTGCACATATTGCCGGGATGGACAGCTTTGCCGTTGGATTAAAGGTTGCACAAGCATTAATCGACGACAACGTGCTGGAAGGCATGGTAGAGAATCGGTATAAAAGTTACAAAGAAGGGATAGGTAAAGATATTGTGGAAGGCAACACGGATTTTCATCAATTGGAAGAGTATGCATTAGGGCTAACTGAGATTAACAATGTGTCTGGTAGATTGGAACAAATAAAATCCACTATTAATCAGTATTTACTGCGAGCGTACGCAGGTAAATGACCTTTTTGTCAGGAGGGTTTATGGTGAAATATGTTATTGGCGTCGATTTGGGAACCAGTGCTGTCAAGCTTTTATTAGTAAATCAGGCCGGTAAAGTAACACAAGAAGTATCAAAAGCTTATCCATTGATTCAGGAACAGACTGGGTATAGTGAGCAGGATCCTAACGTATGGGTAGATCAGACAGTTGCCGGGCTGTCTGATCTTCTCAAGAATTTTGATGGGGATCCTGCAGATATTGAGGGAATCAGTTTTTCCGGACAAATGCATGGCTTGGTACTGCTTGATAAAAATAATCATTTGTTACGAAATGCCATCCTTTGGAATGACACCCGAACTACTGCTGAGTGCCAAGAGATTTACGATGTGATTGGTAAGGCACGTTTACTGGAGATAACGAAAAATCCGGCACTAGAGGGTTTTACGCTACCCAAAATATTATGGGTTAGAAAAAATGAGCCTGAACTGTTTCATAAGGCAACAAAGTTTGTGTTACCAAAGGACTATGTACGGTACAAACTAACTGGGAAATTGCATATGGATTATTCCGATGCAGCGGGAACGTTACTATTGAACGTTACAGAAAAACAATGGAGTCAGGAGATTTGTAATCGATTAAATATTAATTATGATTTCTGTCCTCCTTTGGTAGATTCACACCAAGAGGTAGGGAAAATAACGCCGGAACTGGCTGATGCAACCGGATTATCAGCATTAACACGGGTGTTTGCCGGTGGAGCTGATAATGCATGCGGGGCAATTGGTGCAGGAATTTTAGAAGATGGAAAGACGTTAGTAAGTACTGGAACTTCTGGTGTAGCTTTATCTTATGAGGAAAAAGGGGATAAAGACTTCGAAGGAAAAGTGCATTATTTTAATCACGGGGCGCCAAATGTTTTTTACACAATGGGTGTTACCCTTGCTGCGGGAAACAGTTTGAGCTGGTTTAAGGATATATTTGCTAAAGAAAAAGATTTCGATGAACTATTAGAAGAGGTAGCATCAGTTCCTCCTGGTTCAAATGGTTTATTATTCACCCCATATATCACCGGTGAGAGGACACCTTATGTTGATGCATCGATACGCGGCAGTTTTACTGGAATGGATATTTCCCATGAACGTAAACATTTTATTCGTGCGGTTTTGGAAGGGATTACTTTTTCCTTAAATGAAACCATTGAGATTTTTAGGGAAAATGGTAAAAAAATAGATACCATCATTTCGATCGGCGGTGGAGCCAAAAGTGAAGTATGGCTACAAATGCAAGCGGATATTTTTCATGCAAACATAGTTAAATTATCAAGTGAACAGGGTCCGGGTATGGGGGCAGCAATGTTAGCGGCTTATGGATGTGGATGGTTTAGCTCATTAAATGAATGTGCAGATAGGTTTTTGAAAGAAGATAAGGTTTATACTCCGAATGAAAAAAATGTGGAAACATATAAAGAGTTATTTGGATTATATAAAGAAATTTATCCGTCAACCGTTTCATTGCATAAAAAGTTAATGAAGCATCGCAACTAATAGAAAAGGGTGATTTCAACATGTTTGGTCATTTTGTAAGTCGGAAAAACACAAATTCAGCAAAATGGGAGGAAGCTGTTGAGGATACAAATGCGGAGGATACTATTGCTTTATCGGTGGCGGATATGGATTTTCGGACTTCGCCTGAAATTATCAATAAGGTAGTGGATGCCGCAAATCATGGTATTTATGGTTATACGAATTTATCAGGTGATTACAAAAAGATTGTTAAAATGTGGATGAAAAAAAGTTACGACTGGAGCATTTCTGAAGACTGGGTTGTATTTTGCCCACGCATTGTCCAAGCAGTATCTTTGTTTGTTCAGAATAATACGCAAAAGGGTGATGAAATTGTTATCCAATCTCCTTTTTATAGTCCGCTAAAAAATGCCGTGGAATTAAACGAGCGCCTGGTTGTGACAAGCCCATTACAGTATTTAAACGGTCATTATGAAATGGACTTTGATGATTTGGAACGCAAATTTTCCTGTGGGGCTAAAGCATTTATACTTTGTTCCCCGCATAATCCAGTGGGACGGGTTTGGGATGAGTCGGAACTAATAAAACTAGCCGATTTATGTGTTAAATATAATGTACTATTAATTTCTGATGAGGTACATGCAGATTTTGCGTTTTCCAAAGGCCATATACCAATAGGAAAAATACAGTCCATTATGAACCAAGTAGTTATATGTACGTCTCCAGCGAAAACATTTAATCTGCCAGGATTGGAGATTTCCAATATTATTATTCCTAACCGTCATTTACGCGAAAAGTTCAAAATGAATTTGCAACAGGCTGGTATTCATAATCCAACTTATTTTGCTGTTCCAGCTCTAACGCAAGCTTATTTATATAGTGATGACTGGTTGTTAATGTTAAAAAGTTATATTAAGGAGAACTATCAATTCGCAAAAAACTATATAGAAGCGCATATCCCCAAGTTTAACGTTATTCAGTCGGAAGGCACTTATTTAATGTGGATTGATTGTCGAGAAGCCGACCTAAATGAAGGCGATTTAAGGAAATGGCTTTTTAAAAAGGCGAGAGTGGCTGTTTCCATGGGGAGTTCATTTGGAGATGATGGAAAAGGTTTTATCCGAATAAATGTAGCAATTCCAAGAAAAAAATTAGAAGAGGCTTTAGATAGAATTGCATCGACACATCCATGAGGGGGAGAACAATATGAAAAAGGTGCAAAGAGAACCAGGTTTGTTGTTAGCATTAGTGCCAGTCATCAGCATGCTTGTACTACTTAGTCTGGGCATAGGGATTTATGATCTTCCTGCCGAGCCTTTGATTCTTGTATCTACTTTAATAGCAGGAGTTATTGCTTTATATCTCGGTTATAGCTTTGACGATATCATGGAATCTGTCTCAGAGAAAATAGGGAAAGTTATGCCGGCGATATTGATCCTAATTACTGTTGGATTCATGATAGGTGCCTGGATGGTTGGTGGAACAATTCCAATGTTAATATATTATGGGCTGAAGATCATATCCCCTGAGTATATTTTTGTAACCGCCTTTATTGTTACGTCTGTAGTTGCTATTTTCACAGGAACATCCTGGGGTGCCGCTGGAAGCATTGGCGTGGCATTTATGGGAGTGGCAATTGGAATGGATACTAATTTAGGTGCTGTGGCGGGTGCTGTAGTTTCTGGTGCCTATTTTGGAGATAAACTGTCGCCGCTGTCCGATACAACTAACTTGGCTTCCTTATCAACTGGGGTAAATTTATATGATCACATTAAACATTTGCTTTATACTACTGTGCCATCCTTTGTTGTGGCTGGAATTGTTTATTTAATAGCTGGGTTTATGATATCTGATGGTAAAGGTGTAATCCCCGATAGTGTTTTTGAAATTATGGATACGTTAGACCAGATCTATGATTGGAATTTATTGTATATTTTGCCGCTTATTATTGTTCTATATGGGGCAATACGTAAGAAACCAACCATTCCAGTCATGTTACTGGCGTCATTTGTGGCGATGGCTAACGGAATGATATTTGAAGGATTTTCATTAAATGATGTTATTGTATCAACGTTGAACGGTTTTGACCTTTCCATGGTTTCAGGGTTCGATACATCAAATGTTATTGAGGATATACCAACATTGCTAAATCGTGGCGGTATGATGTCTATGATGAACACGTTGCTAATAGCAATTGTTGCCATTGCATTTGCGGGTACCATGATGGTCTCCAACTCGCTTCATGTGATTATTAATAATCTGTTAAAAGTAGTAAAAAGCACATTCGGCTTAATCGCAAGCACCATTGTTACATGCTTGACAACTATTGGTGTAACAAGTAATGGTCAAATTTCTATTTTAATTCCCGGTGAAGCATTAAAAGATGCTTATATTAAAAGAGGATTACACCCGAAGAATTTATCAAGAACGATTGAAGATTCTGCTACGATTATTGAACCAATTCTGCCATGGACGGCTGCAGGGGCGTATATGGCCGGGACATTAGGGGTATCTACGTTATCCTATTTACCATGGGCCGTACTAAATTATTCGGGAATTATCTTTGCACTTATATGGGCATTTACGGGATTTGGGATAGCTAAATTGGGTAGTGATGAAAGTGAACACAAAACTACTGGGGAGAGCGCCTAGGGGGAGACTGAAATACAAAGGGTTTCATATCTTGTTAAAAGAAAATTAAAAAGTCATGCTGAATAAACCTCATCTGGTAATAGATGGGGTTTTTAACTAACCCTTTATTGTATAGTGGGTATTCGTTTTAAAGGAACGATTTGGGTTATTTTGAAATACCAAGCGCTTTTAGGTATATGGACTTTACCCATGTACTTTAGCCCCTCAACTTAGGGGAATTTTTTTAATTTTGTAGAATCATCGTACATATTCAGGCTTATTGGTATTAATCCGTTGCTAAGCTGATTCATTTTACACTTATCCACCTTAATAGTTTCTTGATCATAAATATTGCCCCTTTGTTAACTAGTTGACATCCATGCCTTAGTATAATTGAAATGTAAATAAATGGACGTTGCGCTGTAAGGCAGAAGATATCAGTTTGCTCTCTGCTACTGATAGCAATGGATAATAAAAGTTGCACATCTTATGTTATAATATACTTGAAATTGAAGTTTTACTCCGATGTTATCAATTACATAATGCAGGTATTTAACTTAGATAAAAACGAATCAATGACAATATATCGCCCTATTATATAAATGATAAAAATCTATTTTATCGAAAGTATGCTGGTATCCTTGAGAGGTGAGATGAGATGTTTGAAAAAATTGATGAAAAGAAAGCACGGCTTGATGCAAAACGTCCTTTGCCAAAGTATACATTAAGAAGTTTACGAGAAAAGCTATTACTTGAATGGACATATAACTCAAATGCAATCGAGGGAAACACGCTAACATTAAATGAAACGAAAGTCGTGCTGGAAGGTATTACAGTTGGTGGAAAAACAATGCGTGAACACTTGGAGGTTATTAATCATCGTGATGCCATTGCGTATGTGGAAGAAATGGTTCGACGTAAAGAGTCACTGTCAGAATGGCAAATAAAAAACTTGCATCGGCTAATACTAAAAGGCATTAATGATGCATATGCTGGAAATTATCGTGACCAACAGGTTTTCATTTCAGGTGCAAAGCATACACCACCAGCCCCGTTTCTTATAAAGGAACAAATGGAGAAATTAATGAATTGGTATGAACAAGAAACGAAACAACTGCATCCGGTTACCCGTGGAGCGATGTTACACGCAATCTTTGTGGGAATTCATCCATTTATTGACGGCAACGGTCGTACAGCCCGGTTATTATTGAATCTGGAGTTAATGAAAGATGGGTTTCCGCCGGTTGTCATCAAAGTAGAAAATCGATTAGGTTATTATGAAGCCTTAGATAAAGCGCATACTCAAAAGGTTTATGATGACTTTATTCAGTTAGTCGCGAAGGAAGTAGAAGATTCTTTAGATTTGTATTTAAGTGCTGTAAAGTAAATTTTCATTTAGTGGGCTTTTTCTCCACCATCGCTAATCCCCCCAAGAGGTGGAATAGACGAAGATATAAAAGACGTGGCGGGCTTAGGAAGGAGTATGCCGGATGTCATGGTGCTGTCATGAGCATCGATACATTCGGTGTTTCAGGTCCTGGAGATCAAGTGATTGAAAAATTTGGATTTACGGTGGAAGATGTGGTGGAGCGGTTTAAGGAATTGGTTTAGTAGTATAAAATAATAGGTAGCAACAGTAAAATGTTATAAGGATAGTTGGCTCTGTGGATGTTTTTTCTACAGGGCTTTTTTGCGGGAGATAATTTATGACAAGATGTAGTTTGCTAGCCCCCGACTTCGTGTCTGTGACTTGCACGCACACTCCCGGAGAAACAATGCTAAGCGTAAGGCATCTACAACTTATTTCTGTTCGCTTCCATATTTCTTTCCATTTTCGCTTTCTCTAGCCGATAATACATCATCGCTTGCCTTGCTTTTTCTATATCCTTTTTACTTACCTTAAGATATATCGGGCTTTCTTTGTATCCGAATTGATAAAAATTTTCCCAGTTGTATGGAATCTGGTACTTAACTGGGATTTTGTTGTTTCTCAGAAGCCAATAATATTCGTTTGCTTCGCCTACACTTGATTCATCTCCATTGTAGACTGTCTCATATTTATTTTTATCCCTAAGCAAAAACATAAATGTGACGATAGATGCAATTGATAGTATTTCAATCATGGTAAATCCCTCTTTACTATGTCGGGGGAGTGGAACCAAACCCCGGACGATCAAAAATCGGTCAATGACTTTTAGGTCCACCGTATTTGTCAATTTCGTCATCCTAGCAACTGATCCTGGTAGCGATAACGAACTTTCAAACTGCAATATTCACCCGTCTGTACTATTCTTGCAATGGTACGCCCCTATAAACAAAGTATATCCTAATGGACGGATTGCTAATACATCACCGTATCAATGGGTGAAAAGGGTTGTGAAATTTGATCAGCAACAGGTTCCAAAAAAACTAAACGAAGCATCTTCTCCAAAAAATTCATATGCCGGAGTTAAACCATGAATAGAAACTAAACGGACATTTGGGAAACCGATTTTCTAAAGTGACTTAACTTTTCGAATTAATTGTTGACTTTTGGGGCGGATGGATTGCCGAAATGGTTTAGAGGTCTTCGCCAAAAAATGACGATATAAAGGGAATTGCCATTAATAACGAACTTGCGAAAAGAATGGTTGAATATAAGACGAAGTTAGTTGAACGATCCAAAAAAAGTAATGGGAATAAAAAGCCTTGAAAATGTGTATATAGGGGTTGAAATTATATATATGTATAGAATGCATTATGAAGGGATGAATGCAGATGCTCACCATAAACAAGGGGGTTCAATTAATGAAAAACGAACCAACTATGTTAAGAAAGGACGTTGATTGGCGGATTGCAAATTGTGAATACGTTGTTCGAAATGTTCCATACTTTAAATCTAATTATTACAATGAAGAATTATTGGATATGGATGTTTCTATAGTGATAACTACATTGCGTGATCTTATGGTTGAGAATGCAATCCCACATGATGTAAATTATGATGATTTCGCTGATGTTGAATTTTAGTTATTGGTAAATATGGCTTTATGTAACCTGTTTCCTTCCCTGCCTTATCAAACAAAAACGTTAAATTAGTTCTGATACCTAACATTTAGGTAGACGAGGTCAGGATTCATTGTGATATCATTTTCATACAATGGTGGCTCTTAGTCGATAATATGGAAACTTGGTTGAAGGTTTTCGATAGTCGATAACTTGGCGCACCATTTTATTTAAGGAAGTGGAAGGAACGTAAATTTTATATTTTAAATACCTTTAAGTTGAGGACATTGAATAAACCTATAAATGCCCTCAACTCACTCCAACCTAAATATTTTATTCCTTACCCTTCACCAAACCTTCAATCTCCGAGAGAAATTTACGCGTAATTTCCTGTGGCCGTGTAATCGCCCCACCGACAACAGCCGCGTATACATCCAATTCAAATGCTCTTTTTAGCATTTCGGGAGTTGCTATGTTCCCTTCTGCAATGACCGGGGTTTGAACTGCATTCTGGACGTCTTTTAAAAAGGAAAAATCATGATCGTATAATTTTTCACCTTTTGTATAGCTTGTATAGCCATGTAAAGTAGTTCCAATGTAATCAAATTTAAGTTTTTCAGCATTGATTGCCTCTTCAACCGTTGAAATATCCGCCATTAATTCTACATTGGGCGCTTGATTTCTTGCATAGTTAACTAATTCCTTCAACGTCTCTTTTGGTTTTGGATTAACGGTAGCATCCATGGCGATGACGTCACATCCACTTTCGATTAATTCATCAATTTCTTTGGAGGTAGCGGTTATATAAACATCAGAATCGGCATAGTTCCGTTTTACGATCCCAATAACAGGAAGATCAACTTCTTTTTTGATTGCCAGAATATCAGCTTTTGAATTTGCCCGAATCCCTTTTGCCCCGGCTTGGTAAGCAGCCAGTGCCATCTTGCTCATGATAAATGAAGAATGGAGTGGTTCATCCTCGAGTGCTTGACAGGATACAATCAAGTTTTTTGGTAAATACATGGGTTACATCTCCTAATCTAATTTTCAAGTATTTCTTCTATTTCATTTTTAATGACAGAAACTTGCGGGCCATATATAACTTGAACACCGCCGCCTTTTATGACAACGCCCTTACTTCCAGTTTGTGATAATACATCCTTATCGACTATGTCACTATTTTTAACGGTTACGCGTAATCTGGTTGCACAGTTATCAACATCGACAAGGTTCTCCCTTCCACCAAGAGCTTCAATAATGGCAAAGGGGCGTCCTTCTTTTGTTCCACCACCTGATTGATTAACTGCAGGCTTTCCTGCTTTTTCATCTTCTCGTCCAGGTGTTTTAAAATTGAACCGTTTAATCAGGAATGAGAATGTAAAGTAGTATAGGAAAAACCAAATGATACCGATCGGAATGACATAAATCCAATTTGTCTTTTCTTGCCCTTGTAGTATTCCAAACAACACAAAATCAATGAAACCGCCAGAAAATGTTTGTCCGATAGTAATTTGAAAAATATGTGCGAGCATAAAGGCAAAGCCATCAAATATAGCATGTACGACATAGAGTGCTGGTGCAACGAACAAAAATGAAAACTCCAGGGGTTCGGTAATTCCTGTTAAGAAGGAAGTTAACGCTGCGGATAGCATTAATCCTCCGACGACTTTTTTATTTTTTGGTTTGGCAGTTCGATAAATGGCAAATGCTGCGCCAAGTAGTCCAAACATCATGGTAATGAAACGTCCGGACATGAAGCGGGAAGTACCTGCAAAAAACTTTTCTGTTTCCGGATCGCCTAATTGAGCAAAAAAGATATTTTGTGTACCTTGTACTAAATGACCAGCAATTTCTAACGAGCCACCCAATCCTGTTTGCCAAAAAGGTAAATAGAAGATATGGTGCAGCCCAAATGGTCCCAACATGCGTAAAATAAAGCCATAGAAAAATGTTCCAATATAACCGGTTGCATTGACTATATCGCCAATATTAAATATCAGGTTTTGGAACAATGGCCAAACAAAATACATGATCACACCAAGAATAATAGCAGAAAACGAGGTTATAATTGGTACAAAACGGGATCCACCAAAGAAACCCAAAAATTGGGGTAATGTTATTTTGTTAAAGCGGGTATGCAGGAAACTAGCCATGATCCCCACAATAATACCACCAAAAACGCCTGTTTCCAGTGATTGAACACCCAATGCCATGCCTTGACCAGCAGCGGATAAGTCATCAGTGGCTAAATTACCCGTGATGTTTAATATCGCATTGATGGTAGCGTTCATCACTAAATACCCAAGTAGAGCAGCTAAACCAGCCGTACCCTTATCGGATTTTGCCAGGCCAATTGCAAGTCCAATAGCAAAGAGAATCGGCAAGTTTGAAAATATAATGTCACCTGCAGCGCTCATCACAGTGAAAATTGCCTGTAACCAATCATGATCAAGAATGGGATATGTATCTACCGTGTTAGGATTGGAAAGGGCACCGCCAATTCCCAGCAGAAGTCCAGCTGCAGGTAAAATAGCAATCGGTAACATAAATGCTTTACCGAATTGTTGAGCCTTTTCGAAAATATTTTTCATTAAATGCACCTCCAAAGAAAATATTTTCCGTAATACTATCAAACGTTTTCATTTTTGTCAATCTACCACTATTTTAAACACACATAGAATGGTATGATTAAGGAAATAGCAATAAGGAATGATGGAAGGGAATGGAACATGAATTTTGAAAATAGAATTCAAAAATTTAAATCATGCTTAACCGAACATGACAAGAAAATTATTGGTTATTTGTCGGAACATAAAGCTATTATTTTAAATCAATCCATTGTTGATTTAGCAAAAGAAATACAGGTATCGCCAGCAACGATAACCAGATTTTGCAAAAGAATTGGTTTTAATTCTTTCCAGGAAATGAAGTTTTCCGTTGGCGGGGAAACCTCCGACATGCCTGATACGGCGGGAACATTCGCTACGATTTACCATTACTATCAAATGATTATCAAGTCAACGCAGCAGTTTATAAGTGAAGAACAAACAAATAAAATCGTTTCTTTAATCATGGATGCCAAAAGGGTTTTGTTTTGCGGAATTGGAAACTCGGGCTTAATAGCCAATGAGTTTAATAGCAGGATTGAGCGGATGGGCATTCATTCCAGATCCGTAACAGATGCGCATGGCATGATCATGGAGACATCATTGTTAGATGAAAATGACGTATTATTATGCTTCTCAAATACTGGTGAAACGAAAAGCGTAGTCGATTCAGCACGATTAGCACAAGAAAATAACGTGTTTACAGTGGCGGTAACGAATCATGATGATACATTACTGACGAAGTTTTCAAATGAAGTCGTGTTAATATCCAGTTACAAATATATCGATGATGAAAAATTTATCAATTCACAACTACCCGGTTTGTTTTTACTGGATATTTTAACGTATAAATTATTAAGTCATCAAACGTATATGGAAAATTATCAAACGACAATAAAAGCGGTTAAGCAGTATGGGTAGGGAATTGTTAACATGTGGCTGATTTTCCTTTTTAGCTGAAACGTACGCCTGTCATTTCCTCGTGAACCACTATAGTTCGAACAACAAAATCAGTTGTCAAACCACATAATTTGTGATAGGATAAATTAAATTCTGAAGCATTTCCTTTTTTAGAAATAAATATGAAGGGTTTGCTTCGTTGTCTTTTTTATGGAGGACTTCCAATGGAATCTATTTATCAAAAGATAGCAGCAAACCAACATACCTTTTCAAACAATTTACTGAAGATTACTTCATACTTATATGATGACCCGAAAATTTTTGCAATGAATTCGGCAGCAGAGGCGGGTAAACTAATAGGGGTTAGCGAGACAACGGTCATACGCTTTTGTCAAAAACTTGGCTACTCCGGTTATCGTTCCTTCCAGGGAGAAATACAGCAACAACTTTTCGAAAGAAGCACATTATCTGAATTTGTTGATAAGAAATCGGAAACGTACACAACGCATGCTTCATCCGTTAAAGCGTTGATGGCGAATGATTTGCAAGCGATTCAACAAACCATGGAACAATTATCAGAAGAAAAACTTGAAACAGTTGTAGCAAAAATTGCCTCTGCTGATCGAACGCTTGTTGCTGGTATTCGTACGTCGCATGCGTTGGCGAGCTGGTTTGCTTTTGCGCTTGATTTGGTGGTAGGAAATACAAGATTGTTTCAGTCCAATATGGATGATATTTTACTGCGCATTGGCGAACTTACTGCAAAAAGTGTTGTAGTCGTTTTTTCGTTCCATCGATATGCAGTTGAAACAATACATATTGCCAAACTGGCTAAGCGGCAAGGAGCATTTGTAATTGCATTTACGGATTCACCAATTGCTCCAATTTCCAAATATGCAAGTATAACACTACATGTACAATTAAACATGGGATCTACCCTTGATGTAGCACCAACCGTGATGTCGATAACGAATAGTATTATCTCAGCCATCTCGCTAAAAAATGCGGAACAATTTCAAAAACGCGCAACAAGATTTGATGCGATTGATGGAACAGATTTTTTTGCATGAGGAAGAGCAAGATGGAAACTAAAACAGAACTTGAGTTTGAAATACAGCTCCGGTGATTACGACTACTGGTAAGGAAGGTTTTCATTTTTATACCATTAAGCGGCCGGAGTTAAAAGCGACCATGCTGTGTTGGTAGGTTGTGATTTAAAACCTGGCTTGCATCATTCTAATATGACATTTGATCGAAGGATTATTCCAATAGTGGTAACTATCCTTTCCGATGCATTACAGAAAATAGTCAAGGTATACAGCGAGGAGGAACATCAATGACTTTAATGATAAAGACGCTGGAAACGATAGACGAACTCCAACAAATGCAGGAGGTTGAATCTGAGGTATGGCATATGGATCCCATCCCCGTCCATCAAACATTTACAGCGCTGAATCATGGCGGAATTGTACTTGGAGCCTATGATGGGGAGAAAATGGTAGGCTTTTTATATAGTTTTGCTGGATTTGACCGGGGTACTCCTTATTTGTGCTCCCACATGCTGGGAATTTTACCCGAATATCGAACAAGCGGATTAGGAGTAAAATTTAAATGGAAGCAAGCAGAGATTGCCAAGAAGATGGGATACAGCATGATTACCTGGACCTTTGACCCGCTGGAGAGCAGGAATGCCTATTTAAACTTGCATAAACTCCAAGCAACTGGTGCCCTTTATGAGGCGGATCATTACGGCTCCATGAATGATGAATTCAATCAGGGACTGCCGACAGACCGGATTCAAATTAAATGGGATATTAGCAATCAGAAATCGCAGCCCGACGTTTCGTTACAAGCGGAACACATTCTACTAGACGCCGATGAAAATGGCTATCCGATAGTGAAAGAACGCTTGGAAACGGCGAATCTTGCGGCTGGTGATTGTTATTTTGTGGCGATACCAAAACATTTTCAGGGAATAAAACAAACAGATTTTTCCCTTGCGAAACAATGGCGGCTGGAGACGAGGAAGGTATTTCAACAGCTTTTTGACCATGGATTTCAGGCAAGCGATTTGATTCGCGAAGCTGCGCATGACTACAGTTATTATGTGTTTACCAATTAGGACAGGGAGAGGATTAACAGTGATGGTTCCAATCAAGCAGATGAAATTAAAACGATTAAATATGCGGCTGAAGCATCCATTTACAACCAGTTTTGGCACTATGCAAGATCGGGCATTTTTCATTACAGAGGCAATCGACGTAAATGGTAACAGGGGATTTGGCGAGTCTGTTGCGTTTACCGTTCCATGGTACAGTGAGGAAACAGTGGAAACCAATTTGCATGTGATGAAAGATTTTTTCATCCCTATTTTGCAGGAGAATGAGCTTCAGCATCCTGACGATGTTTCCAAACTTTTTAAACCAATTAAGCGGAATAATATGGCAAAGTCAGCTTTAGAAGGAGCTGTCTGGGACCTGTATGCGAAACAAAATAATATGACACTTGCTGCTGCACTTGGAGGAGAGAAACAAGAAATTGATGTCGGGATCAGTATTGGGATTCAGCAATCGGTACAGGAGCTAATTGATACAGTGGATTATTTTATCAAGAAGGGATATAAACGGATTAAAATTAAAATTAAACCTGGCTGGGATGTGGATGTACTTCGGAAGGTTCGTGAACAATTTCCGGATACACCAATAATGGCTGATGCTAATTCCGCATATACATTAAAAGATATGGATCATCTGAAGCAATTGGACGATTTAAATTTAATGATGATTGAGCAGCCGCTTGCGCATGATGATATTTTGTATCATGCAACACTGCAGAAGAATATGCGTACCCCAATCTGCCTGGATGAAAGCATTCATTCGCTTGAAGACGCGAAAAAGGCAATTGAACTTGGTAGCTGCAAGATAATTAATATAAAAATTGGAAGAGTTGGTGGTCTGTCAGAGGCCAAACGGATTCATGATTATTGTCGGTCTCATGGAATTGATGTATGGTGCGGAGGTATGCTGGAGGCTGGAGTTGGCCGAGCCCATAATATTGCGTTGACCACCCTTTCTGGATTTACGTTGCCGGGAGATACGGCGGGCTCCTCCAGATACTGGGAAAAAGATATTATTACGCCAGAAGTACAAGTGGAAAATGGTGTGATACATGTACCTCAAACGCCAGGGTTAGGTTATGCGATAGATGAGGAAGCGTTGAAACAGTTTATGGTGGATGAACAAGTATTTGATTTTTAAGCTGGTTATATATGCAAAGATAAAAGGGGCCAGGCTCGAGCCGGTGTAGCTTAGAACAGTAATGGATGTAGTAGATGCCGAGTGCTCAAATCTGGTCCACAAAGAAATTCCATAGTGTTTTATGGGATTTTGAATATCAATTGCGGGAAAATGATTCAAGTCGTTGCTGGCTGGCAAGCGGTAGCGACGTTTTTCTTTTTCGTATAGATGTCTGAATGTTTAAAAAAGGGAGTGTATGCATTGAAAAAAAGTTTACAAATTGCTGGTGCTTATATCGGCTTGCTTGTTGGGGCTGGTTTTGCATCGGGTCAGGAAGTCATGCAGTTTTTTACTAGTTTTGGCTGGGGTGGTCTGGTTGGAACAGGGATCGCTGCCATATTATTTGCATTTTTGGGCATGCAGATTTTGCAAATCGGTTCGCGTTTGCAAACTATTTCGCATAGAGCCGTGATTTATCAAATTTGTGGCAAGTATATCGGAAGTGGAATCGATATTTTAGTTACCTTTTTCTTATTTGGCGTGGCATCTGTGATGATTGCCGGAAGCGGGTCTATTTTTCAGCAGCAATTCGGTATTCCGCCAATTATTGGGGCATTCATCCTGACTATCCTGGTTATTCTTACGCTTTGTCTGAATGTCAAAAAAGTTATTTCCCTGATTAGTATGATTACCCCACTACTGCTGCTGTTAATTTTTGTGATCACGGTGTATTCCATTTTCACGAATGATATCAACCTTAGTCAGCTTGACACCATCTCAAAGAGTCAGCCGTCCGCTGCACCCAATTGGTTTATTGGTGGAATATTGTATGTTTCTTATAATATTACGGCTGGTTTATCCATGCTTGCGATTATCGGAGGGACGATAAAAGATAAAAAGGTTGCAAGTTTCGGCGGTCTGTTAGGAGGCCTGGGACTTGGTCTGTTATTGTTCTTGATCAATCTAGCATTATTTATCAATGTTGATATTATTCAAGATATGGCAATGCCAACATTATTTCTCGCAACTGAATTGTCTCCGGTAATTGGATTGTTGATGACCATAGCTCTATTAGGCATGATTTATAATACCGCTGTTGGCATGTTATATTCTTTTACTGCCCGGTTTATCAAGCCAGAAACACCGCGTTTTAGGAGCAGTGTTGTCGTGATCAGTCTACTTTCCTTTTGTGCCAGTTTTGTCGGTTTCACTGAATTGGTTGGAACTGTCTATCCGGTTACGGGTTATCTAGGTTTGGTACTGATTTTGGCCATTTTGATTGCATGGATTTCAGGAAATAAGAAGAAAAATAGTCAGGGTGATTATAAGAAGAATGTAATGTAATGGACAGGAACATTGCGAGGATGCCAGGAACTTTCTGAATTTTATCAAGTATTTTCGAAAAGGGTGTTGCGTCCCATGTTTCTAATCGCTATGGACATGAACACTTTCTCTGGAAGGTATATTAGTGTAGAGGCATAGTTGGTAATAACTATGCCTCCTCTATTACGAATTGTAAAGAGTCAAGGGTGCTGTCTTATCCCTATTAATAAGGACCCCAATGAATCATTACCCCGATGGTCAGGAATATAAGTCCAATTAAAAACCAGATTAATGCTAGCGGAGCCATAAAACGGATCCATTTGACATACGGGACTCCGCTGGCGGCTAGAACACCCATAAGAACACCAGATGTCGGATTTAGACAATTCACGACACCTTCACCAAGCATGACCGCTTCCACGGTGACTTGTCTGGTAATATTCATCAAGTCTGCTAATGGTGCAAGGATTGGAATGAAAACAACCGATTCACCCGATCCAGATGAAATAAGAAAGTGCAAAACCATACTACTAATGTACATTCCAATTGTTCCGAAGAGAGGACCTTGTCCTTGTAATAGATGCGCTAGTCCATTCACAATCGTATCAAGTAGATTGCCTTCTTCTAAAATAACGGATATACAACGGGCCATGCCAACAATTAATGCCCCGTAGACTAAGCGTTGGCATCCTTGCAAAAATGTTGAGGCAATATCATTGGCTTTCATCCCACCAATAATTCCAGCTAAAATGGCAATAAAAATAAAGGTCGCTGTCATTTCGGCATCGTCCCATTTTAGCCATAAAGCACCTATCAAAAAGCCTAATAGTGATAAAGCTGTTATCCCGATAATAAGCTTATGTCGAATAGTCCATGCAGGCGTGCTCTCTGCATCATCACTACTAGAAAGGGCATTACTCGGAAACCATTCGTTACCAAGTACACTGCCTTTCTTTTTGAGACGTTTTGTATACAAGTAAATATAAACAATAGTAGCAATTAAGAAACAAATATAAATGGCAGTACGTAATCCAATACCCGAGAACATTGGAAGTTCTGCAATTTTTTGTGAAATCCCTAAAGGAGACGGTGATAATATGGTGGCATTAAAACCAGCATAGGCACCAAGATAAATAATTGCCACACCCACAACAGCATCCCATTTTAATGTTCTGGCAACAATGATTCCAATAGGGATAAATCCGATGACTGAGTTTACAACGATTCCTGTTGTTCCAAGAACTGAAAATAAGGCAGCCACAATACAAATAAAAAAAAGTTGTTTTTTTCGAAATCTGTTAATAACGTGAAAAATCAATCCATCAATAGCACCAGTTTTTTCAAGGATAGCAATTGTGCCACCAGTAAAAAGTATCAAAAAGATAATAGGGGCAGCTGCTTCCATACCTTTTCCAATCGCTGTAAAAAATGAAACAACACCAACAGGGGATTGTTTGACAGTATGGTAACTACCTGGAATTGTGGTCGAGACCGTTCCCTTCGTTACCCTTTCAAATTCTCCTGCTGGTACAAAGTAAGTGGCAATAGCACAAATTAATGCCACAAAGAAAAGTAGCACATATGCATCAGGCATTTTAAATTTTAATTTTTGCTTCAAAGGCTTTTTTGTTTTGGAATGTACACTCATATAAATCCTCCTGCAACTTGGTATTTTGTTTTTTGAATAAACAACACCACTCGAAATATTGCTGAAATTGTAAATATGTATTGAATTATAATAAAGTTTTTCCTTCAAAGTCAATAGATTTTTGAAGGAAAAACTTTGGATCTATAGAAACCTTTATTAATAATGTCTTGCAAAAAAGCAGTTGATATTGGTCAAAGTCAAGTATATCCTTTAACTGACGATATTTGGTTTCAATATATTTCAACATTCAGGTGGCTATCAGTTGTAATGGGTACAAAAGAATTTTTGCTTGAATCTAATTTGTTTTTTTGTTATTTGCCGGATGATGTTCCCGTAAATTGTTACTAAACCTTATAAACTAATTGTCGAATACTAAGACAATTAGTTATAATGAGTCAAGGGTATAAAAAGTGATAGTCTTAAAAAGAATTTTGCCGGATCTTGTAAAATGTTAAAAGTTTGAAAAATACGCTGGTATCGGGTATGAAATTGACGAAATGACCTTGGGAGGAGTCACAGTTGAGACCAAACTATTAAATTTAATTTTGAAATACAGATAATTTTGGAGGGATAATAATGAAAGATTTTGTGGAGAAGCATTTTAATGACATGTTAGAGATGCTGGAGGAGTTAGTGAATACAGATAGCGGATCTTATGATAAGAACGGTGTCGATCAAGTAGGCAAGATGTTAAAAGAGAGGTATGAGCAGCTAGGGTTTTTAGTGACAGTTAAAGAAGAACAAAACGTAGGGAACAATTTAGTAATTCGACATAAAGATGCTGTAGATCCCGAAATTTTAATTGTAGCCCATATGGACACCGTTTTTCCAAAAGGAACAGCTAACGATAGACCTTTTACCATATCTGATGGTAAGGCATATGGTCCTGGTGTTATTGACATGAAGGCTAGTCAAGTTATGGTATATTTTACTTTAAAAGCGTTAACCGAAAAGAATGTTTCAGGTTATAAAAATGTAGAAATTATATTGAATAGTGATGAAGAAATTGGCACTAAATCATCCCGTAGGTTAATTGAGAATGCAACCAGCGGAAAGAAATGGGCACTTGTGGTAGAACCCGCTCGTGCGGATGGATCGATTGTTAGTTCCAGAAGGGGAGTAGGAACGTATAAGTTAAAGGTAAAAGGCAAGGCTGCCCATTCAGGAATCGAGCCAGAAAAGGGGATTAGTGCGATTGAAGAATTGGCTCATAAGGTCATTTCTTTGCAGGCTCTATCCAATCCACAAGAGAACTTGAATGTAAATGTTGGTCTGATTCAAGGAGGAACCTCTGTCAATACAGTTGCACCGGAAGCAGAGGCAGATATTGATGTCAGAATAAGTACTGCTGACCAAGGAAGTATGATTGACGAAAAGATAAAATCGGTTTGTAGTAAAACAGATGTGGAAGGGACTAAATTAGAGTTAACTGGAGGAATAAACAGGCCACCAATGGAATTTACCAACGAAATTCAACAGTTGGTCAGCATTATCCAACAGGAGGGTAAAGCGCTTGGCCTGGATATAAAACATACGGCTACTGGAGGAGGTTCTGATGCCTCATTTACGGCGGCTATGAATTTGCCAACAGTTGACGGGGTAGGTCCAGTTGGAGGAAAACAGCACAGTAAAGATGAATATTTAATAGTAGATAGCCTAAAAGAAAGGACATTGTTATTTGCAAATGTTTTAAAAAGATTAAGTACTAAACCATAATAAATGAGAGAAAATGGTGGAGTATTCCGTGGCCACCCCACAACCTAAAATCTTTTTTAAGATAGTTAAAAATGTGGATATACCCGACAACTTTCGGACATACTAAAAACAGCCAGAGAACCAGTAGCTATGTGGCTTCTCTGGCTGTTATTATTTTTTCGTACCAATCCTTAACTCTGTATATTTGAAAAGGTTCTTTACCATTTTTCACCTATTTATAAGACAAATACTTTCTCCTTTCAATCATGTCTTTAACCGTTTCGGGGTTTACACCACCAGTAATATTTCTTCTTTCTACAAAACAGATTGGGTCAACGATTTCTTGCCAATCTTTAGCTGTTAATACTACATCCTTTAACCAATCATTTATTTCATGCAGACTTATTTGGTACAATTGTTTATTTTCTTTATCGGCTTGTTTTGCTACAATACTTGCTTTTTGATGTGCCTTTCTAAATGAAATTTGATAGTCACGTGCTAATACATCGGCAAGTTCCGTGATGGTTATCATATTTTCCCTGGCCTGCTGATAGGCGCGATCGATATCAAAATCCATTGTTAAAATAACCGCATGCATTAACCTTAATACACGGTTTGCTCTTTCAAAACCAGTATATAAATGTGGTTGTAAATCATCTTCCGTATCATTAATATCCCCATAAGGAGTATTGTGTATCATATGAATCACTGCCATTCCCTCAGCCGCCGCACTGCTAGCAATTGAGCGAGAATGCTCGATCGATACAGGGTTTCTTTTTTGAGGCATAATACTACTGATTTGAACATAGGCATCTGATACCTTGATCAACCCTACTTCTTTTGAGGCCATACGTAAGAATTCTTGAATCCAGCGGCCGATATTTGTCATTAGGCTGATCAGAGCTTGTGCGGATTCGATTAAGTAATCCCCAGTACCAATAGCATCATAAGAGTTCTCTATCAAACCATCGAATCCAAGCAATTCTACCATTCGCTCCCGGTTGATCGGGAATCCAGTTGTAGTTATTGCCGCAGCCCCCATAGGAGATTGGTTGACAGTTTGATAGGCATGCTTTAATCGGTCAACATCACGTTGTAAATTATCGTAAATAGCAACTAAATAATGACCAAATGTGGTTGGCTGCGCAGGCTGCGTATGTGTGTGGGCAGGCATCACCGAATACACATGATTCTCGGCCTGATGAAGAATCGCTTGACTTAATTTTTTAGCGTTTTCGATTGTATTGTGTAAATAATTCCGTAACACAATTCGATACATTGCTTCACCCATATCATTTCTGCTTTTTGCTATGTGCATTTTGCCTGCTAATTCATCACCAATACGATCGCCAATTTTAGTCTCGATAAGGAAAAATAGGTCTTCATATTCTACTGAATACGTGATACTTTGCCGATCAAGATTTTCGATTTCGTCTATACCTGATAATATTTTACTTGTTTCTTCCTTTGTTAAAATACCTTGTTCTCCCAGCATGGTGGTATGTGCTTTATGGATCATAAACATGGCATCAAATAGGTATTTTTTTTGATCATAAAATACAGGTTTTAACAATTCATCAACATATGTTTTACCTGGAAATGTGTTGCCATCTACTGCTTCAAATTGTTCCTTTAACGAACTCATTTATCAAGCACCTCGATATTAAAAATTGTGTTGCTGTTACAATACTATAAGAGCGTGTTCAAAAAGGAGGATAAAAAGGACCGAGAAGTTCTAGGCGGCGTAGCTTTGAGCACCGG